>JACQWV010000099.1 GCA_016209085.1 Elusimicrobiota bacterium | reverse complement strand
AAAGGAGAGCGTTTCTATGGGACGAACTGAGGGGTGATGTCCGCCTAAAATGGTGATTATATTTTTATCAATCTCTTTTACAATTGAGGCTACCTTTAAAGCGGAAAACTCGTTAACTGAGAAGGGAACCGATATGCCCACGATATCCGGTTTAATATTTTCTATTCTCTGTTTAAGTTTTTCAAAGGGTAGTCCTAAATAATATTTTCCGTCAATTTCTCTCAACTCTCTCCACCCTTCCAGCGTTGCATCAACAATCTCTACCGGATAGTCTTTCTCCAAAACTGCCGCTACATATAATAGCCCTAATGGTTGGAAAACAAAAGGTCTTCCCAATCGCTGATATAAAATTTGCGGCGGATTAATCAAACATATCTTCATTTGCTAAACCCTGTCATCAGACGTTGAATAAGAAGAGGTCGGTCTTTAAGCAAGAGCATTAAATCAGTATTATCAAAAGGTTTTGTATAGAATAACACGGTTAAGTAAAAACCAAAAAATAATATTGCCTGAATGAGGAAGAGAGTTAAAGCTGCTATTCGGCTTGATCCAGATAGAACTCCCTGGAGTGCATTAGTTAGTCCCAGAAGAGTTACTCCAATAAAGACACAAATAGCTGTGGTCTTCAAGATAGTTGTCTTTATAAAATGTCTGCCGGAAAGTTGAAATTCTTGATGTAATTTTACAAAACCATAAGTAGCAGAAAAAAATAAAGCTATTGATGTTCCCAATGCAACACCAACGAAACCAAACAGGGAAATAAACAGGATACTTAACGGAATATTTAAAATTACTGCGACTAATCCTGCATTCATTTCTATTACTGGTTTGTCAATTGCCTGCACCACTACTGTTCTCACCGCCGATAAAACAGCACAGAACCAACCGATTCCAAGTATCTGGATGATCCAGACAGATTTTTCATAACCTTCGCCCAGCCAAACCATCATTATTTGTGGGGCAGAAATAATAATAAAGATAAATAAAGGGACAGCAACAAGAGACAGGTATTTTGTGCCTCGGATGTATCCGTCAATTAATTTCTTTCTTTCTCCTTTTGCATTTATTTCAGAAAAAGCAGGCAGGATAGCGGTAACTAACAAAAGGGAGATTGATTTTACATGCTCAATTACGGAACTCCCTAATTGATAAAAGGTTACTAATCCTACCGAGAGAAAGTAGGCGATTAACAATTTATCAATATGAACTGAAATCATTGAAGAAATTCTTGCTATCTGTAGTTTATACCCAAAATCAAACTGTTTTTTGAACATCGTTCTGCTAAATACGAAAGGATTAAATTTTAGTTCCGGCAATATCTTGAAGGCAATGATGATGTTGATTATATTACTTATCGAAAGAATAATCGCACTATTTACCATTAGCCCGGGCAGACCATATCCTTTTTCTAAAAAAAAGACCGTTCCAAGAATCATAGGTACGGAAATTGCTATTGAAACTTTATTGGTAATATCCATTCGCTGTAAGCCGCCCTGAATTGCTTGAAAGGGGCTTAAGGCGTTAGAAACGCCAAAGATCATAATTCCGAGCAAAAAAACAAATACTGTTTCGTTATATAAATAGTCGGGAATTTTGAAGAAAGCAAGCAGGGAATGGACAAAAAGAAAAGCAACGGCAATGATAAATATTGCTAATATTGAGTAAAAAACAAAGCCAGTGTTTACTACTTGATTTATTTTTCCATAATCTTTTTTGGCATAAAACTCGGAAATGTACTTGACGAAAGATGCGCCGATTCCAAAATCAAGCAAACCAAAATAACCGGTAAGCACGCCGACAATCGCCCAGATTCCATATCTTTCAATGCCGATATGCCCGATAATATACGGAGTTAAAAATAAAGCGACTAATATGCTCCAGAAGCGGCCGATAGCATTGAAGATTGTATTTCTAACTACTTTTTTTGAGATGCTTTCTTCTATAGTAGACATGTTTACTGAGGTTTGCCGGCAATTTTATTTAAAAAATTTATATATCTATTAATTGATTTATCTATGGTGAAATTTTCTTGAAAACGCTTAAAACTTTTCTGCGCAAAATTTTTCCTTGAACTGTTATTAGTATAAATTTGTAACATTGCATTTGCCAGATATTCATAGTCGCCCACATCAACATAAATTCCCGCATTATCAAGAGCTTCATAATTACCAGGACGTTTCGTAGCAATGATCGGCAATCCTGTCGCCATTGCTTCCAACAGGGTATAAGGAAGAACTTCTATAAGAACTGATGGCATTATAAAAACATCGGCAAGGTTATAAATACAAGGCAAAAACTCTTCGGATATCATTCCGGCAAATATGGTTTTTTTATCAATGTTTAGTCGTCGCGCTAAGACTTTATACGAATTTAACAATGTCTCATTGCCTCCGCCGGCTATGACCAGATAAGCATCTGGCATGTTTTTTATTACTCTGGAAAAAGCTTTTAAACTCACATCTATGCCTTTTGTTATCTGAATACGGCTGACAATTAAAAAAACAAAACAATTGTCAGGCAATCCCAATTGTCTTCTGGCTGACGCCTTTAAAACAGGATCGGCTTTAAATCGCTTATCATCAATCCAGTAAGGTATCGCTGCAATTTTGTTTGAATCAACTCTGTAATATTTTTTAATCTGATGAACAATGTGTTTTGCTCCGCAAATTATGCCTGCGCAACCCCGATAGAAAGGCCATTCTTGAAAAATCGCATCGTAAAAAATTTTTGGAACAGTCTTTAAACCATAGATTGCCAATGTTCTAAAACTTTTAACTTCCTGAAAACAATTGAATAAATGAATTATTTTAAACTGATGAAGCAAAGCAATAATTGGGATTCCAAAATTTCTCTTTTTATATACTCCGAAAGCAGATGAGCCTTCTGAAAGAATTAAATCAAATGATTTTTCTTGGTTAATTTTTTCAAAAACCTGACAGCATGCTTGCCAAAATTGAGGATTATGTATATCATTCCCTACGCCGGGAATTACTTCACAGACTGCTCCTTCAATATTTTCCTCCGCCCTTCCGGATTGCGGGACAACGCCGGTCAGAACAATCACTTCCTCATTGTTTTCTACCAATGCTTTAACAAGAATTTTTAAATGAGTAGTAATACCTCCGCCCCATCCTGGCGTTGAAAATGAGGTAATAATACATATTCGCATTTACTTACTCCTGGGTGAACACAGCTTGATTGCAACTCCATTAACGCCTTCTTCAACGGTAGAAGGGACTTTTTCCAGTTCTTCAGCAGTAGCAGGCAACCAAAACTTGTATTGATAACGCCGATAATATTTAGATACAAGTATCTCAAAATCCCTGAGCAAGCTGTTGAGACTCTGAGAATTGTATATTCTTTGCCAAGCGGTCGTTTGTGTCCCGCCAAAAGGCACCGTCAAATAAAATAAGCCATTGGGTTTCAGGCAACGCAAGATTTCTTTTATTGCCTTTGCATCCCCTTCTGGAAAAGCAGTCATACCGTAAGAAGATATTCCGATATGCTCAATGGTAGAAATTGATATTATTAAATCAAAACTCTCGTCTTTGAAAGGCATCTGACAGATATTCCCGATTACCGAGGAAAAATTCGGATGAGTCATGGGAAAATCCCTCATATCAATCCCTGTCACCTTATAGCCCATGCTTGCCAGCTCAAGAGAAACCGTGCTTTCAGCGTACCCGATATCTAATATTTGAGAGCGCTCGTGCAGTTTATCCAGAAAACAATAGAGCAAATTATTTTCTATAATTCTTTCGCGTGTTCTCCAGTCAACACTTAAAAACATTTTACGCAGCGCTGGAATGCGGAGCAAAAAGAAAAGGACAGGTTTGACTCCAAATACTTTAAAATGAATTATTGGCGTCAGCCAGGCGGTCCTCCCATTAAAAACTTCTTGAAAATAATCTCTAATTTGCAAAAAATCCAATAATGATAGTCCTTTCATGTAAGTATTCAGTCAACGCCGTTGGTGATAAAAAGGTACCTGTTACCTTTTTACGCCATGGGCGTGAAACTACAATATAATTATAGTTTTTGTAGTTGCTTGCCCATGGCAAGCCTAATCATTTGCAGAGATTCGCTCTGCTGCTACTTTCCAGAACCTATTTTTTGCGCTCGGCAGAGACATAGAGCCAACACGAATATCAGTTCTCCCGCGGCAATTAATGCGCTTATTGCCAAAAATATTTTGGTCCAGCCTAAGGCAATTATGACCGGCAAGAGAAAAACATGTCCCTGAGGATCCACCAAATTCCAATAAATCCGATAATACCACTTTCCCGTATGCGGCTGGTATCCGGAAATTTTCTTTGATGCTTCCCATAAATTTCCCAAAGTATCCCAAAAGTTATCCCTAATTCTAACTGCCAAAAATTTCTCAATCGTAATGCCTGCCCCGACGGCAATCCATAATGGTTGCCGTAACCCTAATCCCAATGAAAAATACGCCAAAAGGTAAAAATTACCTACAAGTTCGCCCCAGTATTGACCGGCAGGCGACCCTAATGATGGCCAGGCGCGGGCCATATCGCCGTCAACACAGTCAAAAACAGTATAAAATAACAGACAAGAAGCGCCCATTGCCATCTCAGCCGTTTCCCCGCTTGCCAATAAAGGAACGGAAGCTATTCCTAGTATGGCAGTAAAAATTGTGACATGGTTGGCGCTAATTCCCATTTTGTAAAACAGCCAGCTGATAGGAAAGGAAATGGGCCTGGCTACATAATAAATCCATGGATATGTGCTGTCCCAATTACGCTTTTCTTCAGGATGGCTGTTTATGAGTTTTTGCCAGTCTTTATTCATTTCTGGGCAACTCCTAATCTATTTCCCTGCACAAAATATCGCGCATTAAATCTCTTCACAAACGTTCCAAATGCATCATTGAAACCGACATCATCGGAAATAAGCAATCCGCTCCGGTTCAGATATTTCCATGCGGTTTCATATTCAAAAAGCATTGTGTTGTAAGTATGTTCACTGTCGTGAAAGAAAACGTCAATTCTTCCGAGTTTCTCTAAAAGTGCTTTCAATTTTTCTGAAGTTTTTCCTAATTCTAAAGTCCATCTTGAGCGAAGATGTGGCGGCACAATCCACCCTGGCTCTTTACCTTCAGGAATAAACGACTCTTTGCCGGAAAAAGGATAATCAATTGAATAAAGCCGTCCTTTTTTATTTGATTCCAACGCGCTAAGAATAAAAAATGAAGAAGCCCCATTGGCAACCCCTGTTTCAACCACTATCTCCGGCTTAAATATCCGCACGATAAAATAAAGAGTTCTTGCACAATAGAAGTCTAACATGCCCGTGCGTGAACGTTCTTTCAATCCGGTTTGCCATTTGTCTTTCACAAATGTTTCCAACGGAAAGACTTCGTCGGAAATATTTTTGACTTCATGTTTTTGAATATTAAAAAGCCGACATAATTTTAATAGACTTCTATATTGATAAAATCTTGTTTTATGGAACCATGCAATTGCTTTATTGTGCCAGAAGAACCACAAATAAGTTTCTTTAAAACGGTTTGCATACCAGGATATTTCTAACTTTAAAATATTTATTTCCCTGTTTTTTAGAGATGATTGCTTCCAAAAGACTCTGAAGATATAGCCTATTATATCACTCAAAAGATAGTTTAAAAAAAGCAACCACTTCACTAATGGCAAGACATGTTTACTTAATAATCTTTCTTGTTCGCTCAGTTTTATCAGACGGTGTTCCTTCTCACACCATTTCTTCTGAGCAGTCTGACTGCCGATGTGAATTACTTCAGCATCCGGACAAAACCAAACTTCCCAACCATTTTCCCACATTCGTAAACACCAATCATGGATTTCGCCATAAAAGAAAAAATCTTCCGACAATAATCCTACATTTGCTATGGCTGTTTTACTCACCATAATGCATGCCCCTTTTAAGCGGCTGACCATTCTTGCTTGTCTATGGTCCCAAAAAGTTCCAAGAAACATCTTTCCCTTTAATTTTCGTGGAAGTAAAAGATAAAGTCTTGAAGTTCTAATAAACTCCCGCCATAAACTGAAGGGAGGATAAGTAGATGGTTGTAAGGTGCCATCTTCATTCAATAACCGCGGTCCAACAATTCCTGCTTTGGCATTCTTTAACATAAAATTATAAAGTTTGTAAACTGCTCCGGACTTAAGTTGCGCATCGCTGTTTAAAAGCAAAGCATACTCTCCTTGCATTTGTTGAAGCGCTTGGTTATTTGCTTTTGCAAATCCCTGATTTTCAGAATTTGCAATTAACTTAATTGCGGGGAATTCCTCTTGTAGCATTTTATTACTACCGTCAACGGAACCATTATCTACAACCAATACTTGGCTATCTATCCCTTCACTTCCCTCTTTAAGAGAAAGAAGGCACTTTTTCAGAAGATCCCGGGTATTATGGTTTACTATAATAATTGAAACTTTTGGTAAATTCTCCATTTCAAATCTCATACCAAGGAATGCCGGACACATGTGCTGTAAGTTTTTCTTCCCTCTTTGCCTTGGACACAACAAACCCCCTTTTAGCTTTAGGACAGAGGCTTATAAATTTCTCTATGCCGGAGGCGTCCCTTGGAGAAACGTTTAAAGCGTACTTAACCTCAATGGGTATGATTTCATCCGGGGTTTCCAATATAAAATCCACCTCTGTCCCTGAAACAGTCCGCCAGTAATACAGTCCGTATCCCCTGCCCAAATAGGAAACCCTCCAATAAAGTTCGCATCCTACCCAGTGCTCAAACAAATGACCGCCTTCAGTGGCCAGCATTCCGCTCTCTAACGGAAGGCCTGCAAGGGCATTGCGCACCCCAGTGTCAAAAAAATAAAATTTAGGCGCTTTTATCAGGCGCGTTTTGGCCGAGCCGGAAAAAGAATTTATGTGAAATCCCACAAAAGTATCCTCAAGCAGGGGATAAAAATCTTTTAGAGTGGAAAGCGCCACGCCGGTTTCCTGTGAAACTTTGGTAAGATTTATGTTTTTACCCGATTCCACAGCTGCGATCTTCAGGAACCTTCCGAAAGGCCCTATTTTACGCACCAGCGCCTCGCGCTGTATTTCTTCCTCAATATATATCGCGGCGTAGGACTGCAGATCCTCTTTTTCCAATCCGCCCCATACACCAGGCAGACAGCCTAACAGAAGCATATCCTCAATCTCCCGCGCCGGGAAAAGCGGACCCCCTGTCGCCGGCGCCGGCAATATTTTCCCCGCGGATTTGAATCTCCTTTCCTGCTCAGACAGACACACGGGGAATATATGGTAAAGCCTGGCGCGTCCAGGCAGCAGGTTTGCCGCACCCCTCTTAAGATTCCTGGCCGAACTGCCTGTAACGGTAAAAGTGAATTTACCAGGATTTTTATCCAGGATAAACTGTATTTCATCAAGCAATTCAGGCACCCGCTGTATCTCGTCAATAAGAATATGCGGTTTCGTTTCTTTCAGGGCAGCCGATGTCCTTGTGAGTAGCGCCGGGTCATTGGCAAAACGCAGCCCATCACCAACCGCGCACGGCCCATCGCGCCGGGGCTGTTTAGATTGTTAAGAAGATGTCTATTATATTTCACCATGGTGAATATTATACAATATTTTATTCACTACAATAAATATTATATCCCCCGGATTGGAAAGGTTTCCCCGAGTAATACTGTGTCTCATCCGGTCTGGATGGATTTTAATTCTCCAGGCAAATCTTTCAACGAGATAATAGTGACTTTCAAGTTCTTGAAACTCTTGGTAAATTTTACGGACTGGTTTGCGGCGACAAGGAAATTTTTTCCAGATGGATAGCGTCTCCTGAAGGCAAACAACCCGGCAGGGTCAAAATTTTCCGCTTTCAATTTGCATTCAATGATTGCAGGCTTGGTTTTGTCCGAATAAATGGTAAAATCAATTTCATGTCCGCGTTTATCCCGCCAGTAAAAAACCTTCCGGTGTTGAAGATGCGCGTAAATCTCATTGAGGACCAGATGCTCCCACAATAACCCCTTCCCCTCATTGGATGGCTTGCCGGAATCTCTCCAATATGCTATAAATCCCGTGTCAAAGCCGTAAACTTTAGGCGCGGAGATGATTTCGGCCGGTTTGTAGGAACTAAACGGTCTTACCACATAGGCCGCCGTTGTTTCCTCCAGAATCTTCAAGTAATTGCTTATTGTAGTTCTGCTGACTTCACATGGCCTAGCAAATCTGCTCGCATCAAAAATTCCGCCGCTTTGACTGAACAGCAGTTCCATTAATTTTGTGAAGGAATGTTTTTTTTCAAGTCTAAAGAGTTCCTGTATGTCTTTTGACCAGAAATCGTCTAACCACTGCTGGAATTCTATCTCCGGATACCCTATTGAAAGGAAAAACGGCGGAAGCCCTCCCCTTAGAAGTCTACGTTCAATGTCATCGCGTCTAAAATCACGCATATCATCAAGAGTCATCGGCAGCAGCCATAAATTGGATTTTCTGCCTGTTAAGGTGTCTTTAAACTTTACCGAAGAACTGATGGATGATGAGCCTGTGGCGATAATCCTGATATCCGGGAAATAGTCCGCTCCAATCTTGAGCGTCTCGGAGGGATTGCCGAGTCTGTGGATTTCGTCTATCACTATCGTTTTACCCCTGACTGAAGCAAAAAAATCTTCGGGATTATCAAACATAGTTCTTATTCTGGGCAGCTCGCAGTCAAAATACATAATATCTAGAACGCTTTTTGAAAGAAAAGTTTTACCGGCGCGCCGGACTCCATAAAGCCATATTATGTTATGCTTTTGCCAGAGCGATTCCAATTTATTCAGCCAGAACGTCCTTTTTATAATCCGTTCCATATGTAATTATTTTACCATAAAGTGACACTAAATGCAAGAGTATTTGCGTTTAGTGTCATATTTTTACGACATCTTTTTTAGTCATCCTGTGCAAAACCATAATCAAAGCGGTTAAAAACCAGAAAGGCTCCATTATTCTGACAATTATGAAAGTATTTACTCCGGTTGACTGGCCTAAAAGTCCTATCAATCCCCTTTACAAAACCATCTTGAGTATTTTTATAAAGCCACCAGGAAGTCCTAAAGATAACAAATATCATCCACAGCCATAAAGCCAGACCAATTATTCCCAATTCTCCAATGATTAGAGGTATCTGTGCGTCAACAAGTCCTGTCCTGGTTACTCCGTTGCCTATAATCGGATGTTTGGGAAGCCAGTAAGAAATGCTTCTCTTCCATGACCCAACTCTCTGAGATGCTGACGGTTCAAGCTTAATAACGCCAAAAGGCGTTTCAAAAACTTCAGTGGCATAAGTTCCTTTATATGTGTATTCTATTCTCTCTTTTGTGCGGCTTGAAATCACCGGGTTTAAACTTATGGCGATAAAACCCGCGATAATCAGGCCGATCAAAAACAATTTCCTTTTTCTGTTTACGGCCAATAATGCGCCCAGCGAAAATAACAATCCTATATATGATGCCCTTGACAATGTAAACAAAAAAACCGGAAACATAAATGCAAGAGAGAACAACGGCCATCTGAACCATGCGCCTGACGATTCTCCCAATAAACCGAGAAAAATTCCAAAAACAATCAGATAGTAGCCTCCTAGCGAAGCCGGTTCAGAGTCCTGAGGCCTGCCGATAGGCGCTTCAAAAGGGCCTGTGGCTCTGGCATCAGCGCCTGAATTTAGATAATAGTAAAAGGCATAAATACTGACGATAAAAGCCACTGCCAGGCCGTAATGAATATATTTTTTTGCTTCTTCTTTTGTTTCAACGATGTTTACGGTCATAAAATAAAGCAGAAAATATTCAATGTATTTTAAAACGTAAAAAACCGCCACATCGTATCTCACTTCCCCCCTGAATATTCCCATGGCTGTTGAAAGCACGCAGACAGCGGTATACAGCAGCATTGGCGTTTGCACCGGGGTTTCGGTTATGAAAGCTTTTGTCTTGAAAATGGCTGTCCTGGCAAACCAGGAAAGGAATATAACCACCAGCAGTATGTCGTCGTATCTGAAAACAACTGACCTGTAATGTCCGATAAGAGCGCCAACACTTATTTCAGGGGACAAAAGCATTGAAAAGATAAGAAGGACAAGGCTCAGTTTAGGCGAGAAAAACGCTATTATTGAGATGATGACCGAAATTGAAGCTATAATCAGAAATTGATGGGGAGCCGTTGTTACAAGCCTGCCTAAAACAGCCGCCAGCAGGACTGAAAGAAAAATAATGAAAAATTGCATCTGCCTTCAGCCTTATTTACGGGCGTATCTTTTGTAATCGTAATAATAATAGCCGTACTGGGGGCCCATCTCGGAAGCTCTCACGCCGTTCAATACTACCCCTATCATTCTTGCGTTTACGTTTTGTATCTGTTCGGTGGCTCTTTTGAGCGCGCCCCTGGCAATTTTGCCGGCTTTGTAAACCAGAACCACGCCGTCCGTATATTTTGCGGTTATCACCGCGTCCACAAAAAGCAGAACAGGCGGAGCGTCAAAAATTATCATGTCAAACTCGGTTTTCCATTCATCCATGACTTCTTCCCAGTTAGCCGAATCCAGCAAATCCACCACGTTATTCGGAATCGTTCCGCAGGTTATGATTTTTAAATTGTCTATGCCCGTAAAATGACCCAGCCTGTCCAGGCCGATGCCGCCTATGATGAAATCAGAACTTTCCTTTACCGCGTCCTCCCATAGAATTTTCCCCGCGAGTATGTCTGTCAGTCCCGGCTCTTTGTCAAGGCCGAAAATGTCGTAAATGGCGGGTCTTCTCGCGTCAGCGTCGACAAGAAGGGTTCTCAGGCCCGAATGAGCCGCCGCAAGGCTGAAATTCACGGCAGTGAGGGTTTTACCCTCAGCCGCGCCTGCAGAGCTTAAAATTATGGACACGGGACCTTTTGCGCCTATTTGGGAAAGGATGTTGGTTCTGAGAGTGTGATAGGCTTCTATCACGTTTGAAGCGTATCTTTTATTGAAAATAAGCGCGCTCCTGAACGCTTCCGTGGTGTATCTTTCTTTTTTGAATATCTGCACCAGCCAGTTGTCAATGTGTTTTTCGCTCATTATGTTCGGTATAATCCCCAGCACGGGCAGTTTGAGGAAGCTTTCTATGTCTTCAATGGTGCTGATTGAAACGTCCAGATTCTCAAGCAGAAAGATAAGCAGGACGGAGAGAAACGCTCCTAAAAGAATTCCTACGAAAAAATTCAGCTTTTTATTCGGGGAAATCGGCCTGGTTTCAGGAAACGGAGGGTTAATAACGGAAACAAACGATACTATGGAGGCAAAGCCCAGTTTTGCCTGCTCGTGCTCCCGGTTCAGCGTGGTATACAAATCCTCCTGCATTCTGAGCTCCCTTGTTATTCTCACCAGTTCTGTTTCCTGGGCCGGAAGTTCGGACAGTTTTGACTGGATTACCTGGATTCTCTGCTCAATGCTGACGACTTCAGGATGGCTTGGCGTGTATTTTTCAAGCAGTTCTTTTTTCCGTATCTCAAAGTCCGCTAACTGGCTCGCAAGAGCCGCCCACAAACCGGTCCTGGGATTTTTTTTCAGAAAATCCTGTTTTACCCTTTCAAGGGAATGCAGGTTGTCTTCCACCTCGGATTTTCTGGCAAATATGTCCTCAAGGGTTTTTTTCGCCTGCCGGCTTTTCTGCTCAAAATCGTAAATTTTATAAGCTTCTATCACGGAATTTATTATTTCAGCGGCTTTGTACGGGTCAGGAGCGTGCGCGTAAATGTTTATGAGATTTGCGCCTTCAACCCTTTCCGCGCCGTAAGACCCCAGAAACGCGCGCACTATGCGGTTCCTCGCAGACAAGTCATGAGTGTCGGACAAAGCGCCTGCTCTTTCAGCCGCTTTCTCCGCTATTTCAATGGATTTTATTACTCTTATTTCAGTAGAAACCACGCTCCATGGGTCCCATTCGGTTATGTCGGAACCGGGGATTTTGGAATATGAGGCAGGAGGCTGGAATTTGATTATTGCCTGGCTTTTGTAAACAACCGGCTGCTGCCTGGTGTAAAGCATTACTGAAATCATGACTGCGCTGAAAACCAGAAGCGCTATCCATTTTCTCCGGTTTATTATCCGCCAGTAATCGTATAAAGTCAGTTCTCCCTGCATATTTAACAAGTCACAAGATTTTTTAATGAATTATATTTACTTAAAAGCATTGTCTATCGTTATCATAAGAATTATCAACGTCGCCACCGGGGTGAAATGGTCGGCCAGCCATTTGGAAGTGGTTGACAACCGGGTTCTTGGAACGTAAATTATGTCGCCTGCTGAAAGCGCAAGATTGCCGTTAAAATCTCCATCCAAAACTTTTGCCATGTTGACGTATATTATTTCTTCTTTCTCAATGCCGTCCGGGGTTTTATGCTTTCTGAAAATTCTCACTTTTTTCGTTTGAGCGTAATCGCCCAGTCCGCCTGCCGAAGCCACAAGGTCAAGAATTTTCATCCCGTCCCTGTGCTCGTAATAACCGGGGTTGTGAATCTGCCCCATTATAGCCACTCTGCTTGAAGAAAATTTGCGCACGTTGACCGTTATTTGGGGATTTGAGACGTATTTTGAAAATTTTGTAATCAGGAGACTCTGAAGAGCCTGAGGCTCAAGCCCCAGAACCTTTATAGAGCCCAGGAGAGGCAGTTCTATGGTGCCGTCCGGCTGGACCGTAACCTCTCTTGAAAATTCCTCGGCCGGGAACACGCTGATGTTCACGATGTCTCCGGCTGAAATGAAATAGGTTTTGTCCTGCCTGCCTGACGGCAAGGCAGGTTCCAATGCAAAAGAAATATTGGAGAGAACGGGCAGAAACGCCATCAGAAAAGATAAAAAGATTTTCATAAATTTAATTATATATTATTCGCATACTGATATAACTCTTTACCCTTCACCCTTTACTATTTACCACTTACTATTTACTGCTTTCCCAGTGACTGGGCCACGGATTTAATTATGTTCCTCAATTCTTCAATTTTTCTCTCAAGCTCTATTTCCCTGCCTCCCGGTTCGTAAATTGCCGGGAACGGAGCCTGCTTCTGGATTTTAAGAATTTCAATTTCATCGCTCAGCTTTTCAATTCTTTTCAACAAGGCCGGCTCAGCGGACGCCCCGCCGGCGGCGGGGTTTTTCCTCGCGTGAAAAATATCGGAAAACATAAGCATAAACATGATGAACGAAAACAGAAGAAAAGACACGCCTCCGATGAGAACCAGATAATCGGTTGAAGCCGCTATTCCCAGCCCGGCTGTTATCACGGAAGCCAGAAGGCCGAGAATCACGGTCTCCCTGCGCTCTCCTGTCGCAAACGTCCCGATTCTATCGGGACAAGCAGACGGCTCAAAACGTCTCTCGCCGCGCTCGGGTTTTGAAAAACGAAGCGGGCTGGCGCGGGTCCGGGATCTCATGCCGAGCAAAGGCCCTTTTTCCGTTCTTTGAGGATCAAACTCCGCGGCGTCTTTAGACGAGTAGCTCTCTGATTTGAATTTGTCTATCAGGTTGTCAAGTTCGTTAATGTCGCTCATAATTGGTAAAAGTGATTAAGTAAATAGTGATTAAGTAATTAAGTTTTACTTAAAAAATTTCTAAAAATCTAATCGCTTAATTACTTCTTTTCACTCGCCGCTAACCACTGCTTTTTTTAAATTTTTCTTCTTCGGCGCGCAGGGCCTGCTCTCTTCTTTCAAAATCTTTTTTAACCCTCTCAAAAGTCTGTATCAACTCGGTCTTTTTGCGGTTAAAATCCTCTTCCATCACCCTTTCTTTTCTTTTCAGGCCGTCCATACGCTCTGCATATTCTCTCTCAAACGCCTGCCTTTCCTCTTCAATTTTCTTGTTGGCATCCTCCCACTTGGCAAGATGCTCCATCTCCTTTTTATTCAATTTGTCGTATAATTCCCGCATTTTTTCAACGAATCTTGAATTTATTTCCGTTTCAAATTCCGATATTCTTTCTTTCAGCTTTGCGATTTCATTGTCTTTGGCGCTCACGGAAGCCTTGAGTTCCGAGAATTTCCTGGCAATCTCGTCTTTGCCGGCCAGCTGTTTTTTAAAATCCGAAATTTCTTTCTCTTTCGCTTCAATCTCCTCCCTGTAATCCTCCTGGGCGTATTTCAGCCTGTTTTCCCATTCCCCCCGCACCTCGTCAAAAATTTTGTGGGGAAGTTTCAATTCGTCTTCAAATTCTTCTATGATAACGCTTACATGCACAGCTGCCGGATTGTTCTCTTTCCACAGCTTGTCCGAAAGATCTTTCAATCTTTCCAGCAATTCAGTGGATAAATTCTGTATTCTCTTTTTTTCCATTCCTGTTTCCTGCCTTTGTCTTACTTAT
>JACQWV010000098.1 GCA_016209085.1 Elusimicrobiota bacterium | reverse complement strand
TCGACCAACTTGGATACAGACTTCGCTCTTCCATGCAAAGAGTACGGGGTTCTCAAAGACTTCTCTGGTCCTGTATCTATGCTTCCGACTTGCCATGGAAGCGGTGAAAATGTATTACATTACTTATGCAACACTCAATAGTCCGTTAAAGTAGACGGGTCTGAAAATCTGTCCCTTAAAGCAGTAGCGTCCGCGTATTGGCTTTCAAAAGAATTCTGAATTTCCTCGCTGAACATATTGTTGTTAAGGGAAATGTCCTGTTCGCCTTTTATTTTTTTGTTGGTCTGCATGGTGAACTTGGCGTAAATGTCCTTTGGATTGACAAGCTGAATGAATATCTTCAGCATGTCTTCGTATCCATAAGAAGTTCTGCCTTTTCCAGCCAGCATTTTCGAGATCTTTTCAGACTGCTTTCTCCAGTCAGTAATATTTTTGGCCTCTATTATATCTTTGACCAGACAGGTTGCCGTGTGCGCCAGTTCGCTCACAATCTGCATCGGGTCTTTCTGATTTTCGGAATTAAACATGTGCCAGAATTCTTTTTCAAGTATGTTTCTTGCTTCTTTGTAATTGTAATCAACGGTTCCGTTATCCTTGACCGTAAACAGATGCCATATCTTGTTTATAATGGCTCTTTCTGTTGACTCCAGAATATTGAAATAAGATTTCACTATAACGCTCAAAGGAGCGGCAAGAACATCCTGCACGGCTTGTTTTCCGAAAACAAGATTAAAAGCAATGACAGCCGAATGATAAGAGCGTCTGTCCGAAGCATTTGTCTGGTTGTGGTACTCGTCATATTCAGGAGCAATGCTTTCCTGTTCAACAAGTATGGGAAAAAGAGGCGCGGTCGGAATAATATACTCGGAAGTGGTGCCTTCGCCTTTCATGCCCGTGTATTTGAGAATGTCGTTCACGTTTTCCACCATCTGCCTTGCGGCGTATTCATCCCGTCTTACAAACCCCTCATAGCGCTGGTACAGGATTATAGGCTCAGACACGTGCCCGGAATTTTTCTGGTAGTTCACCACGTAAGTGTTCTGCTGCGTATTGTGTTTAACTATCGTGCCCACGAACGGAATGTTTATGGAACGGCCTTCTGAATTTTTGGAAGTCTGGAAGGAATGGAGAACCTCGTTCCCTTCAAGACTCTGGTACCTGTTGTATCCCATCCCGGAGCTCCATTCATGTCTGTGTATGAGAGGAAGCTGGAAATTGAATCCGGTGCTGTTCCCGTGATAATGATTTGTTCCCGCAAAATTATTATCGGTCCCCAAGCTTTCTTCCGCATCCTGAACAATCTCCGACATCTGTTCAATTCCTTCCTGAGGAGAATCTATTTCAGAGAAGTCGTTGAATTTAATACCCATTTTTATCAGTTTTCTTATAACCCCAAGATCTCCTTTCAGGAAATCCGAGAGTTTTTCCATTTGCTCCGGATTCTTGGGATTCAGGAGGAATTCAATGAGAATTTTTTTGCCCTTGGTTCTGGAGTGGGAAAGCCCGAACCTGAAAGACAGGTATTTGTTGAATTCTTTCGCTATGGTTTTTTCCAGAAATTTTGTGAATATGTTTTCAGCCTCAGGAAGGCCTATTAAACCCGCGTCAAACGAGGTTCCCGCTGAGACCCCGCCGCTTACGACATTGACCCTGTCCAGTCTCAGCCTGAGCCTCAGAGTATCCGGGTCCATTCTGTAAAGCGTGACCGAGGGCCTTTTTTCTTTTGTGGTTCCGAGCGAGAACGAAAGAGAAAAATAGGGCTGCGGGCTGACTCCGATTGAACCGCCCAGACCGATTCTTAAAGTGATGGGGAACTTCCAGATTTCGCTGACTTTCATGTCGGAAAAACGCTTCGCATTTATCGGAAGTATGGTTTTCACTTTTCTTAAGTCTATGAGCGTGTCTATTTCTTTGCAGTATTTAACGTTCTCAAGTTTTCTGACAACTATTGATTTGCCTTCAAGCAGGCCGTTAATGCTCACATTAAAAGGAATATCGCCTACCTGAAAGATATCTGTTACATACCCGCCCTGAAGCTTCACTCCGACTTCGTCAATGAGGGCTATATGATTATCCGGAAACTGTTTAAGGTATCTCTTGAACTTGCCTTCAATGCCGCCTACATTGTCTATGCTTGCGCCCTCATTCAGTTTAATCTGGGCTTCTTTGCAGATGTCGTCAAAAACTCCCTCTTTCAGTTTTTCCCAGAAATGAATAAAATCATTGGTATTGGTGCTTTTGTAAACCTTTGGCGCCTCAGCAGGAGCGACAGATTCTGATGGTGACGGGACAACGGCCTCTACTGATTTTGCCCTGTCCAGAAAATCCGTGAGGGCTGAAGGATCGCCTGAACCCTTGAAGAAAGATTCAATATCTGAATTTGAAACATCGCCGGCTCTGAGCGGAGAAGCCGCCGAGATAGAGATAAAAAAAGAAACTGCGCTTGTAAGAAAAAGATTGGTATTTTTCATATACAAACAGTTTACCCGAAATTGAGCATTTCCATAAGAGGCGAAATGCCTATTTTTTTAATGTTTTCTTTACTATATCCGGCGTGGGTCGTCAGGGAAAGGTTGTAGGACTTATTAAGTAGGTCTTATTAAAGAAAATATATAGGTCTTGTGGACAGAACAGCGGGCGATGGGAATCGAACCCACATCTCTACCTTGGCAAGGTAGCATTCTACCACTGAACCACGCCCGCACTTGTCGCACCCTTTTATATATTTTACTAAAACAGGGTCAGTTTTTGATAATTTTCCAGCGGACGCCTCTTGGAGTGTCTTCTACAGCCACGCCTTTTTCCAGAAGTTCCTTTCTTATTTCATCCGCCTTTTTGAAATCTTTGTTTTTTCTTGCCCTGTCCCTTTCGTCAATTAAAGACGCGGTTTCAGCAGGCAACTCTTCCAAAGGCCTCGGCGACATCAGGTTAAGCCCGAATATTCTGTCCGAATCTTTGACGAATTCCAGTTTCTCAGCCGGACATATTGTTTTGTCCCTAAGAACTTCCCACAAAACTGCCAAAGCCTGCGGAACATTTAAATCATCCGCTACAGCCTGTCTGAATTTTTCATGGTGTGCGGATTTTTTATCCATGTTTTGGCCGCTCGCAGCGCTCGCGGCACCGATTGCGGGCAATGCCGCCTTGTTCCGCCTGACACCGTGTTTAAGCGCATCGTCCTGAAGAGACCATATGTTTTCTCTTAACGTGGAAAGAGACTGTTTGGAAGAAGCCAGAGCTTCCCAGCTGAATTCCAGCTGTTTTCTGTAATGGGCAGAGAAACAAAAATATCTGTAATCCAGAGCGCCATAACCCCTGTCGTTCAGGGCTGAAAGCGTGATGAAATTGCCGGCTGATTTGGCCATTTTGTCGGCGCCGGTCATGACCAGAAACTCTCCGTGCAGCCAGTAATTCACGAATTTTCTGCCCGTGGCGGCTTCGGACTGGGCTATTTCATTGGTGTGGTGTATGGCTATGTGGTCTACTCCTCCGCAATGAATGTCAAATGTCTCACCGAGGTATTTCAAGCTCATTGCAGAACACTCAATGTGCCAGCCCGGAAAACCCCTGCCCCACTTAGAGTCCCATTCCATCTGCCTTTGTTGTCCTGCCGGCGTAAATTTCCATAAAGCAAAATCAGCGGGATTTCTTTTTTCAGGATTGTGCTCCACCCTGGCGCCGGCTTTTATGCCTTCCACATGGCTTTTGCCCGCAAGTTTTCCGTAATCCGGAAACTTTGACACGTCAAAATATATTCCGTCTGAAATTCCGTAGGTCATTCCGTTTTTTTCCAGGGCTGAAATCAGCTTAATCATTTCTTTTATGTGGTAGGTTGCTTTGCATAACACATCAGGCATAATGCAATTAAGATCCTTAAAGTCCCTGAAAAAAGCCTCTGTATAGAACCCGGCGATTTCCCACGCGGTTTTGCCCTCTCTCCTGGAGCCTATTTCCATTTTATCTTCGCCTTCGTCCGAATCCGAAACAAGATGCCCCACATCCGTGACATTCATAACGTGTTGTACTTTATACCCGGAATATGTCAGCGCCCTTTTTAAAACATCCTCAAAAACATAAGTGCGCAGGTTTCCTATGTGGGCATAAAGGTAAACAGTGGGACCGCAGGTATAAATTCCGGCTTCACCCTGTTTAATGCCGATAAATTTTTCTTTGCTTCTGGAAAGCGTATTGTATAAATACAATTCCATGATTTTTCGCAAAGCAATCCCTGCATACGCAGGGATGCAGCTACAATTCTTACTGATTACTGTTGTCTATCGTATTCTTTTTCCACTTCTTTAAAAAACTCCGAGCATAAGGATCTTGCGTATCTTCTGGAATATTTGGCCTGTACGAGACAGGATATTTCAATTTCTGAAAACGGATAGACCGCTCCGCGGGGAGTCATAGTGTAGGAAAATCCGATGTCGGCAGAAAGACTGCCTATATTTTTAAGAACCGAATCTGCGCTTTCCTCCAGGCAATTCTGGAATAATCTTTCCTTTTCCTGGTCGGGTATTCTTCCTATGGAGTAAGTTCGGGTTTCAAAAACAACGGCGCGGTTTTCGGGGCGGCCTGCTTCCCCGCCGCTCTTCCATTGACATGAAATAAACAACAACGCTATTATAAACCCGAAAATTCCAACTAAAATTTTCAATTTTTCATCCCTCATACGCGCATACGCTTACAACAGCATAACATGCCACGGCTTCTCCATGGCCTATCTCGCCGAGTCCTTCCCTGCTTTTTGCTTTAATGCTGACGTCTGAAAGAGAAAGCCCGAAGATTTTTGCGACAGTTTTCCGCATTTCTTCGTAATACGGCTTTATTTTCGGCTCTTCAGCGACTATGGTCGCGTCTACCTGCGAGAGTTTTGCATTTCTGCGCTTCAGAATATCCAGAACCTTTTCGGCTATTATGGCGCTTGATATGCCCATGATAGTCAAATCAGTCGGCGGAAAATACATGCCTATTTCGCCTTCCGCCACAGACCCTAAAATTGCGTCGCATATGGCGTGCAGAACGACGTCGCCGTCTGAATGTCCGAGCAGGCCTTTGTTATGGGGGATTCTAATACCTCCCATCATCAACGGTCTTCCTTCAACCATTCTGTGTATGTCATAGCCAAAGCCGAATCTTATTTTCGGCATCTCTGACTTGAGACTTGAGACTTGAGACTTGAGACTTGAGACTTGAGACTTGAGACTTGAGACTTGAGACTTGAGACTTGCAACTTGTGACTTATTTTTCATAAATGCCTCTGCAATTATAATATCGTCGGGCGTGGTCACTTTTATGTTCCGGCTATCGGATTCAACGGTTTTCACCCCGATTTTTAATTTTTCGAGAACCTGCGATTCGTCGGTGTAATCTCTCCCGGCTTCGGCGGTCCGAAGAATCTTTTCAAGCAGCTCTCTTTTGTAGCACTGCGGAGTCTGGATGATGCGGAAATCCCCTCTCTCAACGGTTTCAAGCACGGTTTTTCCGTCATCAGATACTTTCTTAACCGTGTCTTTCAGCGGAACGGCCGGCACGCTCGCTCCGCTTCTGGACGCCTCTGCCATGCATTTGTAAATGATTTCCGCGTTCACAAGCGGTCTTGCCCCGTCGTGAACCGCCACATATTTTACGGCATTTGAGAGAACCCCAAATCCGTTTCTCAGAGACGCCATTCTGGTGTCTCCGGCCAAAGCCGTCTTAATTCCCCTGGAGTTCCATGAATCACCGTGTTTTTTTATATTTTCAGAGGAAAGGACAATTATAATTTCGTCAAACCTTCCCGTTTCCTGAAACGCCGACACGGTCCACTCAATCATGGGCATGGAAAGAATTTCAATATACTGTTTTTCTCCGCCCATTCTCGCGCCCGTTCCGCCGGCAAGTATTATTGCGGCAGAATGCTCCGGAAAACTCTCTAAATTTAGTTCGGACATCTTACTATCCACTATTCACTAACCACTATCTACTGCTGTTGTCTGCCGTTCTTTATTTTCGTGAAAATTATCCTTCCCTGGGAAGTCTGAAGTATTGACTGAACCACAACTTCCAGCTTCTTTCCTATGCTCTCGCGTCCCTCTTCAACCACGACCATTGTCCCGTCGTCCAGATACCCGACTCCCTGGTCTTTTTCCTTTCCTTCCTTCATCACGAATATTGACATAATCTCCCCGGGAAGAACCACGGGTTTCAATGCCACGGACAGGTCGTTTATGTTCAACACGGTCACATTTTCAAGAGCCGCCAGTTTGTTTATGTTAAAATCCGTGGTTATGATGGACGCGCCTAATTCTTTCGCTATTCTTATCGCTTTTAACCCACTGTCATTCACGTCTTTTATGTCTCTCTCCAGGATTTTAAAGGGAAATTTTTTTGATTCCTGAAGCCGCGCAAGTATGTCAAGACCCCGCCTTCCTTTGGCTCTTGCTATGGGCTCGGCGGAATCGGCCAGGGCGTGCAGTTCATGCACGATAAATCCGGGGACGACGAGTCCGCCCGATATAAACCGAGTATCGCATATGTCAATGATTCTTCCGTCAACTATGGCGCTCAAATCCATGACTTTCAGATTTTTCCCGCCTCTTTTTCCGGCTGAAACTATGTTTTTGTCCAGTTCGTCAAGTTCCGGCAGTTTTTTAACCGCTATAATCATTCCCAAAAGCGCCAGAGCGTACCTTGCCACTATGTTGTATTTGAACCATGCGTGCGTAATAGAGTCGCTGTCAATCTGGACCACCGTGTAGTCAATAAGTTTGGAAAGGATTATGCCTGCAACCGCGCCTATCCCTCCCATTATAACGGCAAAAAGATGCACGCTCTCAAGAAAATATTCCACCGCCACAATAATGACTCCTGCCGCTATGCCCAAGGCGATTCCTTTTGCATCCTTTGACACTTGATAATAAGCCAGCAGAGGAGTTCCTATAAGGGCTGTTATTCTGAATATCCATGTTATCATATTCAACCTCTCGTTATATTCCCCTTTTGTAAAGGGGTGTCCCGACGTGACGTCGGGACGGGGTATTTTATTTCTGCGTCAGCTTTGAATAAAGGCTTTGCAGGTCTTCAGTCTGAATAGGGCTGACGGCCTCAACCTGCGGCAAATCTTTTTTTATAATCGGTATAAAAGCTTTTTTAAACCCCAGTCTGTCCGCTTCAATGAGTCTTTTCCCGAGCATCGGTATGTTTGAAACCTGCGCGAGAATTCCCATCTCGCCCATAAAAATCCAGTCGGGCTCCAGAGGAATGTCCTTCGCGGAGCTTATCACCGCCGCGCAGAAAGCAAGGTCCAGGCCGGGATCCTTTATTTTCAGCCCGCCCTGAAGAGAAACGAAAATGTCCGCATTATGGAATTTCAGGCGCAAATTTTTTTCAATCGCCGCAATCAGGACCTGCGCCCTGTTCAGGTCAAGGCCGGTCGTCATTCTCCTCGGATAGGGATAATAAGTGGGAGAGACAAGCGCCTGCACTTCCACGAGAATCGGTCTTGAGCCCTCAATAATCATGCTGAACGCTCTGCCTATCAGCGGTTTTGCCGCAGTCTCGGCGAGGATTCTTGAAGCGTCGGTCACTGATTTAAGCCCTGTTTCGGCCATTTCAAAAATTCCCAACTCCGATGTGGGGCCGAATCTGTTTTTATACGACCTCAAAATTCTGTAAACATTGTTTTTCTCTATGTCAAAATACAAAACAGCGTCCACAATGTGTTCCAGGATTTTCGGGCCCGCCAGGCTTCCTTCTTTTGTTATGTGCCCCAGGATAAACATGGCCGTATTATTTGCCTTGCAGACTTTTAAAAGCTCCATGGCGCACTCTCTTATCTGGCCGACGGTTCCCGGGCTTGATATGAATTCCGGGTGAAAGACCGTCTGTATTGAATCCAGAATCATCAGACCCGGTTTTATTTTGTTGAAAGAATCCATTATCTTTGCCAGATTCGTCTCGGAAAGGACGTAGATGTTGTCGGATTTTACGCCTAAACGCTCCGCTCTCGCGCCTATCTGATTCATTGACTCTTCGCCCGAGACATAAAGTATTTTTGAATCTTTCAAGGCGCCATTAGAGATGGATTTTGAAAGTTCAAGCATCAGGGTGGATTTGCCTACGCCGGGATGGCCCGCCAGGAGAGTCACCTGTCCCTTGATAATTCCCCCGCCCAGCACCCTGTCCAATTCCGTTATTCCGGTAGGTATGCTGGCATGGCCTGCGGCTTTTGCGTCCGAAAGCCTGGCGGGTTCAAAAGAGAACTCGGCCAGAATTCTGGACTTTGATTCCGATTTTGAAAATTCGCGTTCAACTTCTTCGGCAAAGCTGTTCCAGTTCCCGCACTCGGGACAGCGGCCCTGCCATTTAGCAGCTGAATATCCGCAGTCCTGGCACCTGAAAATAGTTTTAAATTTATTCACTTTTTCCTTTTGTCGCGCTTGAACCGACTGTAATCAGCCCGAACAGATAAGCTATGTCTTTGTCTTCAAATATCAGTCTTGCCGTATAGTTTATTCTTTTGCTTTCGCTTATATCTATAAGCTTCAGTCCGGCCGAAACATATTTGTTCAAAGCGAAACTCATTCCCGCGTCATATTTGGGAGTGTTGAAATACCTGCCCTCTATGCGCCTGTTGCGCCTGAACTCGGAAATTTCAGCCATGAAAGCCAGCCTGTTCCAGAGAGCGCTTAAATAAAACGGCCTGTATTTGAGGCCTATGCCGCCGGTTCCGTCTATGGCGCCCGCATAAACGTCCAGTTTGTCAAAATCCCAGCCCAGATATGCGTCAATCGTATTGAGATTTTCGTAATTGATTCCTCTTGAGACGTCTTTGGTGCTCGTTACGTTCGCGGCGCCTATGTAATAATATCTGCCTTTTCTCGGAGAAATCCTCAGCCCCGCGTCGGTTTTGACCATTTTGGCAAGCGGCTCGTATTTGGGCTGAAAATCCCAGTGAATTCTGAACCCGTCCAGCCGGGTGAGAACGTTCTTGACCGAAGATGCGGCCTCTTTGAGATTACTAATCGCGCCTGTGACGTCTTCCTTGACCTTCTCGTCGCTCACCAGCGCGCCTATGGCTCCCTCGCCCGAACTCATTTTTTCCGCTATTTCATTGATTCTGCCGATTGTGCCGTCAAGCTTGGCAGAGATGCCGTCCAGCCGTTCCATGAATCTCTCGGCGTGCGGCTTGGAATTCGCCAGTAGTTCGTTGATGTTGGCCGTAATTTCTCTGAGGTTTGAAACAGTCTCTTTCAGGTCTGAAATAAATTTCCCTTCGCCTCTCAGTTCGTCCACGAGGTTTTCAAGATTCTGTATGGCTTTTGTAAGAGCCCTGTCCACTGGAAGAGAATCCGAACCCGTGACATAAGAACCCGGGTTGAGAGCGCCGCTTGATTTCGTTCCCTGGTCTATCTGGAGGAACTTGCTTCCTATCAGACTTGTTGAACCCACGAGAAATTTGGCGTCGGCATAAATTCTGACATGCTCCAGAACGTCTATTTTTACGTAAACCTTGTCTTCTTTTATGTAAATTTTCCTGATTTTCCCCACTTCCACGCCGGAGAGCTTCACGACGGCCTTGTCGGGGAGGCCGGAGACGTCGTTGAATTCAACATAAAGAGGATAATAATTCTGAAACGAATAATCTCCGAGCATAAAAACGGCAGACCCCAGAAGAGCTATGCCGAACAGAACGAATATCCCTAATTTTGTTTCAGCGTTCATAATTGCCGTAATTATTTTATCTTATTTTCCGCTAACGTTGTCTTGATGAGATTTCAATGAATTCTCTTATCTCAGGATTCATCAATCTTTGAAATTTTTCAGGCGGTTCCACTGCCGTGAATTCGCCGTCGTAAAGCATTGCGACTCTGGTTGAAATTCTCAAAGCCAGTTTCACGTCGTGCGTTACGACCACGGAAGTAACGCCCGTCTTCTTTTTCATATCCAGAATCAATTCGGTCACCATTTCGCCTGTCACCGGGTCAAGACCGGTCGTGGGTTCGTCGTATAAAACATATTTCGGCCCGGTTGCCACGGCTCTTGCAAGAGCGACCCTCTTTTTCATTCCGACCGACAGTTCGGCGGGTTTAAGGTTTTCCACATTGTTCAAACCCACGAGCGCCAGTTTTTCCGAAACAACGGCTGAATGTTTGAAAGCCGGAATGTCCGTAAGATACTTAAGCCCGAAGCTCACGTTTTCCATCACGGTCAAAGAATCAAAGAGAGCTCCTTCCTGAAAAAGATAGCCGAAACTTCTTCTGGCTTTTGCAAGCTCAAATTCATCTTCTATATCCGCTATGTTTGCGCCGTCCACTTCTATCCGTCCGGAATCCGGCTTTAAAAGCCTTATCATGCATTTTATGAAAGTGCTCTTGCCTATGCCCGAAGGCCCTATTACGCTGAAAATGTCTCCGTCTTCTATTTTACAGGACACGTTTTTCAGCACCTGTTTTCCGGGAAATTTTTTTGAAAGATTTTCTACAATAATCATATTACTGCAGTGGTTAGTGGCGAGTGGTTAGTGATTAGCAGTTTATTTTAACTGTTCACTAATCACTATTCACTGCTGTCATATTCCCATCATAACGAGCAAAGCGCTGACAAAATAATCTATTACGAGAACCAGAACCATGCTGATTACAACCGCTTCGGTAGTTGCTTTTCCGACTCCCTCCGCCCCTCCTTTTGTGGAAAGCCCTTTATAGCAGGACACGGTGGCTATCATAAAAGCAAAAACAAAAGTCTTAAGAAAACCGTGCGTAAAATCATGAACCTTCATGTAGCTGAAAATATCGTCCCAGTACACGCTTGCCGGTATCTGGAGTTTGACCGTGCTTACGATAAAACCGCCGATTATGCCTATGAAATCCGCGAACAGCGTCAATATGGGGAGCGAAAGCATGAAAGCCGCATATCTCGGGATAAGAAGATATCTGGTCGGATTCGTGCCGAGGGTATAAAGAGCGTCTATCTGTTCCGTTACCTTCATCGTGCCTATTTCAGCCGTGACAACGGCGCCTGCCCTGCCTGAAACGACTATTGACGTCAGAACCGGCCCTAGTTCCTTGACCATTGAAAAAGCCACGATGCTTCCGATATAGAGCGGCTCATTAAAGATATTCTTTGAGGTGTTCCCCGACTGAAGGGAAAGGACCATGCCTGTGAAAAAACTCGTAAGAGCCGTAACGCTTAAAGAATCAATTCCTATCTTTACGGCCTGCCTCGTCATTTCTACAACTTCAATTTTGGATTTAAAAAGCCAGAAAAAGACGGATTTTATCATCAGAGCGCTCTCGCCTAAACTATTGGCAGTCTTCAGTATTTTCTTCCCCGTCCTTTCCGCTATATAAAAAGAATTCATAGATATATTCTCGGAACTCTTGCGGTTATAATTGAAACCGTTTCATAAGGAATAGTATCCGCGATTTTACTGAGCTCAACGGCTGTTATTTCAGAGCCGGCCTGCCGGCCTATCACGACGACCTCGTCGCCGACGCCGGGCCTTTCTATCCTGCTTACGTCTATCATGGTCATGTCCATGGTTATTCCGAGCGCCCTGCATCTAATCCCTTGAACCAGCATGTCGGCTGAATTTGAAAATCTTCTGAGATACCCGTCCGCGTATCCTATGGGAATTGTCGCTATTTTCATGGGCTTCGGGGCTTTAAAAGTCCTGTTGTATCCTATGGAAGCGCCCTGCCTGACGTCTTTGAGGAACACTATTCTGGTCTTAAGGCTCAAAGCAGGCTCAAAACCGCGTACAAGCCCATATGCGCCTATTCCCGTTCTGACCATATCCATTCTGCTTTCGGGATAATGCGCTGCGGCATAAGTATTTGCAACATGCTTGAGCATGTGCCGAGTCTGGCGCTGGGGAAGAAGTTCAAGGGTTTCATTGAAAAGCCTTATCTGCGACATGGTAAATTCTCTGTCGCAATCCGCGCTGGAAAGATGCGTGTAAATGCCCTCAATCCCTGCGTTTTTTGAGCCGGAAAGCTCCTCAAAAATCTTTATGACCGAAGGTTTTCTCGCCCCTATTCTACCCATCCCTGTTTCAAGTTTTATGTGGCATAAGGCTTTTTTCTTATGTTTTGAAGAAGCGGCGACCACAAGTTTTGCGGCGTCAAGGCTGGATACGGTAACGCTTAAATCATGGTTGACTGCCTCGGCAAAACTCTCAAAAGGATAGAGGCTCCCGAGTATGAGAATCGGCAGTCCTACGCCTGATTTTCTCAAACCCACCCCTTCTTCAACCGAAGAAACGCCAAGACAACCGCACAGCCTTTCTTTCTGCACGTACCGGGCAGTTTCAACCGCGCCGTGGCCGTAGGCATTGGCTTTTACGACCAGCATTATCCGCGGCCTGAGCCCGATGATTTTCCTGATTCTTAATATATTTTTCTTGATTGAGGCAAGGCGTATTTCAGCCCAGGTAGGCCTGAAAAAAGCTTTTGCAGAGGTTACCCCACCACCCAAACATGGCGCCATACGAGAATTGCCCGCTGAAAGCGGGCGTTTGGGTGGTGGGGTCATCTTCAGATAGGAATTTCCTCTAATCGTTCAATGCCCTGTGGAGTGGGATTTTCAAAACTGGTGCATTCTTCCAGAAAACGGAGTTCAATAGTCCCGACAGGGCCGTTTCTCTGTTTTGCCAGTATAAGTTCGGCTTTGTTTTTAAGACTTTCATCTTCTTTTTTATAAAACCATTCCCTGAATATAAGCGCCACGGCATCCGCATCCTGCTCAAGAGAGCCTGATTCCCTTAAATCCGAAAGCTGAGGCCTGTTACCCTCTCTTCCCCTGTCTTCGGTGCGTCTGTTCAGCTGGGAAAGAGCCAGAATGGGAATGTCAAGACTTCTGGCAAGGTCTTTTAAAAGTCTTGAAATCTCGGAAACCTCCTGCTGCCTGGATTCCTGGCGGCCGTGCCCCCTTATCAGTTGAAGATAATCAATAATCAGGAGTCCCAGTTGTTTATTTTCCCTTTTCAGCTGAGACATGATTTTCCTTGCGCGGGTTCTTATCTCAAGGATGGTTAAGCCCGGAGTGTCGTCAATCCATATGGGAGCTTTGGCAAGCTTTGCAATGCTGCTGGTGAGCTTTGTCCATATTGTTCTCTCCAGTTTTCCAGTCCTCACTGCCCAGAGATTGGCTTTTGCTTCGCTGCAGACCATCCTCAGATAAACGGCATGTTTGTCCATTTCAAGCGAGAAAATGGCCACGGGAATGTCTTTGGAAGCCGCATGCTGGGCGACGTTGAGCGCCATGGCCGTTTTCCCCTGGCTTGGCCTAGCAGCCAGAATTATTAGATTGGATTTCTGCAGACCGCCAGTCAGCTCGTCAAGCTTATTAAATCCGGTCGGAACGCCGGTAACTGTTTTATGTTCTTTATAATAATTCTCTATTTTTTCCAGAACATCGTGCGCCAGGTTTTCCGAAGAAGAAAATCCGTGGTCCGTATGAGACTGGGCGATTTCTATTATCTGTTTCTGGGCATTGTCAAGAATGGCGTCCACTTCTTCGTCATTGGCATAGGAGCTCTCTATCACTTTTGTTGACGCCTTTATCAAATCTCTTAATATGGCTTTTTGCTTTATTATTTGGGCATAGCTCTGCGTGTGCGCGGGAGTGGACACTTTTTCTATCAGGTCTGCGAGGTATTTCTGTCCCCCCATGTCTTCCAATCTTTCCTGTTTTTTCAGTTCTTCAACCAGCGTCACGATGTCAACAGGCCGGCCTTTTTTGTCCAGTTCAAGAATCGCCTGGTAAATTTTGCGGTTTACATCCTCATAAAAATGAGCGGGCGATATTATTTCGGACACTGTCTGGATGGAGTCCTTGTCAATAAGCATGGCTCCGAGAACGGCCATTTCTGCTTCCGTAGAATGCGGCGGAACTTTAATGGAAGTCATAAAACACCCCGTTAAAAAAAGCAATTAAGAAATTAAGCAATTGAGTGATTAAGTTGAAAATAAGATAGCTTTAAAATTACAAAATCCTAAACTTAATTACTGAATATCTTAATCACTAAATCGCTTTTTTTGCAGTTATTTATTCTGGGCGGTAATTACTATTTTAACTTTTGCGGAAATATCGGGTTTGAGCAGTATTTCCACCTCATGGTTTCCAAAAGTTTTAAGAGACGCTTTAAGATTGACTGCGTCTTTGTGCACCTCTATATCAACCGGTTTAAGAGCCTTGATAATGTCGCTTTTCGCCACAGAACCGAACATTTTCCCTTCTTCGCCTGCCGGTCTTGCAAAAGAAAGCGTTATGGAAGCCATCTTTCCGGCAATTTTTTTCAATTGCTCCGTCTCCTGCTCAACCCGTTTTTTTCTTTTCTCTTCACTTGTTTTCCATGACCTGAGCGCGCCGGGGCTTGCAAATTCCGCTATACCGCCGGGAATCAGGTAATTTCTGGCATAGCCGCTTTTTACTTGTTTTACTTCTCCGGCCCTGCCAAGTTTTAAGAAATCCTTTTTTAAAATAACTTTCATAAATTAACTCCAATTAACAGAGTAATTAAGTGATTTAGCGAGTAAGTGATTCAGCGATTTACTCATAGGCAGTTTATTAAACCTTTCACTCATGCTTAATCACTTAATATCTTAATCACTCAATCACTTTTTTTCCCTGTTGCCTGTGTCCTGACGCCTCAATCAGCCTGCGTACTGCATGATGGAGAGATTCCTGTTTATTTTTACCGCCCTCGTTATCTGCCTCTGATGGCCGGCGCATAAGCCGGTTATTCTTCTCGGAAGGATTTTACCGGTTTCAGTGCAGAACGTTCTCACAATCTGAACCTGTTTATAATCCACATGCTTTATCCGCTCGCCGCAAAGCCTGCACATTTTCTTCTTCTGGGAATACGGTCTTCTATACGATTTATGAGCGGGTCTTCTGCCGCTTTCTTTTGCATCCGCCGCGACACGAGAGCCGCGTGCAAACTCTTTGCCTGAAGGAGCGGCCTGCCCGCCGTTGGGGGGCGCGGAGCCGGATGTTATTTCAGTTTTTGAATCTTGTTTCATAAATTTAACTCCACATTAAGATTATTTTTGTTGCTGTTACTGGTTAAGTAATTAAGCGATTTAGTGATTGAGAGATTAAGTTTTTAGAAATTCTTTAAATAAAACTTAATTACTTACTAATTTACTAATTGTTTGCTTAATCGCTATTTACTCAATCACTCAATCTCTATTCACTGCTGTTAAAACGGAACTTCTTCCATTTCATCAGTTTGGGTTTCGTCTCCATGGCTATGTCCGCCGGAAGCGGGCGCAGACGGTTCGGGATGGCGCTCGCCTGAGGCAGACGGTTCCGCAGGCGCTTCCTGCGCGCCTGATGACGCAACGGAAGCCACAGCCAGGAACTGAATCCTTCTTGCAACGACTTTAAGGGTTTTCCTCTTCTGTCCGTTCTTGTCGGTGTACTCGGAACTGGCCAGCCTGCCCTCCACATGAACCGGACTCCCCTTTTTCAGTTTCTCCTTGCACCTTTCAGCCATGGGCGCCCACACTACCACCGGCACAAACGTGGCATCATCCTTCCATTCGCCGGTAGTTTTATCCTTGTATCTCCTGTTGGCGGCCATGTCAAAAGCGCAAACAGCCAGTCCCTTCTGGGTATATCTGATGTCAGGGTCATGGGTCAGTCTTCCGCTAAGCAAAACTTGATTTTGTTCAGGAATTCTTATATTCATATTACTCCCCCGGAAAATTTTCCGCTCAATTTCAGGTCTCAAACTTTCTTGACAAGTTCGGCGCAGGTTTTAAGAATCATTGTCCTCAAAACAGCCTGCTGAAGTTTTAAGGTATGATTTATAGCTTTTACCGAACCGGGCGGGGCGCTCAGTTTTAAATAAATATAAAAACCGTCTCTGTTTCTGCCTATCTGATGAGTAAGCTTCTTTCTGCCGAGCTTGTCCTCGGAAAGAATTTCGGCTTTTTCGCCGGTTATTATCTTCTTGGTTTTCTCTATAAATCCTTCAACTTCGGAATCCGAGACCTGAGGATCTAAGATTATCATTAATTCATACGTTTTCATGATGTTCATAATATGTCCATAATAGCAAAATTCCCCTTTGGAACACAAAGCAAAAATTACAATTAAGAATTTCTGAGGTTTTGACTACGCTCAGGGTTGCATTCCCATGCTCATCCTCATCGTGGTCACTTCGACTCTCACATCGGCTTCGTAAATCTTGTCCGGATGAGCAGGCGCAAGCGACCGGGCGGTTTTTTTGAGGTCGAACACGCTGCCGGCAGCCTCCAGGTCCACCCAGACGCCTTTCATGTTTCTATTCCTGTAATCTTTGAGCCGGAATTTTCCGCCTATATTACTGAAAAGATTGTCTACCTGGTCTTCATACATCTCTTCCTTGAATACGACAAGCCAGTATTTATACTGTGAGGTTTTAAAGCGGGTAGCGGAATACACATTGGGAAGAGCATTAAGTTTTTTATCAATGCGCCTGTCCGCTATCACAGTTTCCACTTTGCCGAACATTCCGGAGGAAGGGGTTTCTTCCGGAATAAATTCCACGGCTCTGACAGATTCGTTGTCCTGATAGCTGCTTATTTTCATCCCGATTCCATGGAAGAATTCATGCACTTTCTGTTTTGTGTCCTGCGGGGTCTGCCCCTTAAACGGCGCCATTTTCAGTTGCGCCCATATAAAAGGCGCTGAAACGCCGTTGTCATCGGAACTGTTTTTTGATTTATTATCGGAAGAATCAGGCCGTTCAGGAATCTCTGCCGGAAGAGGCATATCTTCGCTTGCGCTGTTGCCAAGACCGAGCTGCCCAGCAGCGGCGCCGGAACCAGGAGCATCGCGCAAATCAGAGGGAATGCGGCCGGCATCTCTTTTCATCTGGAAAAACAAAACAGTTGCTGCCACAAGCGCTAAAAATATCCCAAAAACCGCCTTTTTATATCTCATACTCTTGTCTCCTTCCTAATATTGTAAATATTCAGCGAATCCCGTTGTCATTCCCACGAAACTTGTCCCTGCAGGTAGTAAGCAGGGAGTGGGAATCCATAGATTCCCGTTTACACGGGAATGACGTGCTTCAGTGAGCATTTACCTAATATTATAGCGGGTCTCCTTGATATGTCAAGGGTCTTTGGATGCCTGATGGCGCCGCAATTCCTCAAGCTTGGCAGGCGTTCCTATGTCCTTAAAATAAACATTTCCCGCGTCAAATCCCTTTATTTCTATTCCCTCTTTTGCCATGCGGAAATATGTTTCCATGATTGAAAAAACGCCGGTTTCAGTCATCTTTTCAAAAAACTCGGGAGAAATGACATGCACGCTGTTAAAAGCCATGGGCTTTGACTCAGGCATGCCCGATGGAGCCGCCTGCCCGAGATGGCGGAAGCCTATGAGATTAAAATCCTTGTCAAATATGAGTTTCCTGGAAGATTCCCTGTTCTGTACGGCCAGCGTAACCATGTTTCTGTTCCTGACATGCGCCTCATACATTTCTTTGAGATTTATTTCAGTAAAAGCGTCCACATTGTGCAGGAAGAACGGCTCCCCGTCGTCAAAAAACCACGCGGCATTTTTAAGGCCGCCGCCTGTTTCAAGCAAAGTCTGCTCCCTGGAAATTTCAATTCTTATGTTGAAATTTCTTTTTTCAGCCAGAAATTCCTTTATTTTTTCCCCTAAATGATGAACGTTAATAATCAGTGCCTTTACTCCTGCCCCGACAAGTTTCTTCACGGTTATTTCCAGCATGGAAATTCCGTTGATTTCCACAAGGGCTTTCGGCGCTGAGTTTGTAAGCGGCCTGAGCCTTGTGCCGAGGCCGGCCGCAAGAATCATTGCTTTCACCCTGCCGCCTCCTAACTGCAGATTGAGATTAAGATTAAGGTTGAGAATTAAACTGCTTAACCTGAACTTCAACCTTAACCTGTTTTATTTATTAGTTCTCTGTGAGTAATTTCAATATTAATCTTATATTTTTCTTTGAGATGCCCGACCAGAAGCTCGGCGCAATACGCTGAACGGTGCAGACCTCCGGTACAGCCGAAGGAAACCATCAAATCCGTAAAATTTCTGCCCAGATAATTTTCAACAGCCGAATCAACAAGATTGTAAACATTCTCCGTGAATTTAAGGATGCCGGGCTCTTTTGCAAAAAACTCAACTACTTCCGGCGATTTGCCGGTCATGGCCGCATATTTTTCAAATTTGCCGGGGTTCGGCAAAGCCCTGCAGTCAAAAACATATCCTCCGCCGTGTCCTTTCTCATCCTGCGGAATCCCGTTGCGGTACGAAAAACTTATAACCCTTACGGTCAGCCCTAATTTCACGTTGCCTATCTGCCTCAAGATAGAGGACGCCGCTATCCTTTTAAAAACCGTCATCAGTTCCGGCAATTTAACCGGCAGTTCCGCGTTCCTGAGAAGATTCTCAATGTTTTTCACCGCGTAAGGAACGCTCTGGAGGAAATGCGTCTTTCCCTCGTAAAACCCTCTGAGGCCGTATGTGCCCATTGCCTGCATCATTCTTATGTAAATATACCCATAATAATGGCGCATGAATTTATTCCGGTCTATCCTTACGATTGAGTCGGCCGCGTCCATGTAATGCTTTAAAAGCTCTATTTTTGTTTTTGCGGGAATGTCCGCCTTGGCATCGTAAAGCAGGGAAGCCACGTCGTACTGAAGAGCGCCTCTTCTTCCTCCCTGGTAATCTATGAAATAAGGACTTCCTTCTTTAAGCATCACGTTCCTGGACTGGAAATCCCTGTAAAGAAAATATTCCCTGTCAGCTTCAAGCAGGAAATCAGCGAATTTATTAAAATCGTCTTCCAACTTCTGCTCGTTGAACGGAATTTTCCCGAGGCGCAGGAAATAATACTTGAAATAATTCAGGTCCCATATGATTGACTGTCTGTCAAAATCGGCGCGGGGATAGCAGAGTTTGTAATTCAGGGTTTTGCCGGCAGACATCTGGAAGCGGGGAAGGAATTCAATGGTTTTTTTATAGGCTTCAAGAACTTCCTGCGGGAAGCCGCAATCCGTCCTCGCATTGGCCAGAAAATCAAAAAGAGTCAAATCTCCCAGGTCTTCTTCAAGATATATGTTTTTTGCCTGTTCCTCTGCATAAATTTCCGGGACAGGCATTCCTTCCTTCCTGAAATGCCTTGAAAATTCAAGAAAAGCCGCGTTTTCAGGTTTATCCGGGCCGAACGCTCCAATCACGCTTCTTTTTGAGGAACGCATCCTGAAAAGCTTCCTGGCCGAAGCGTCGCCTTTTAAAGGAATAAAATCTTTCGCTTCCTCCCCGAAAGTCTTTTTAAACAGGTTTTTCAGGTTTTGCTCCAGACTTTGAGCGAGAACTGCAGTATCAGAATCCGGTTTTTTTGATGGCATTTTCAAATTATAAGATAAGAGACGGGGGGGTTTCAACAAGGTTAAAATCTGGGTTTGAACGAATTAAGAACCGCGTCAAAAATTTTCAGATATTTTTTGGCCAAATCCATCGGCGCCTGATAGGTCAGCACATAAAATCCTTTTTTGGCAGGCACGACTATCTTTCTCTGAAAAATCTTGACTCTTTTTGCATCCACTGAATGAAGCGGCGCTGAAATAAAGGTGTTCCTGTCAAACTGGCTTGCAGTCCGTCCTGCAACCGCGATTGTCCTGACTTTGCCTGTTTTTTCGCCCATCGCCTGATTGGATGATTTAAGATTCGCGGCTATGTACTTTTCATGCGTTTTAAAGACCTCGTGGTCGGAGCCGAAATACGTAGCGGATACGGCCACGTACGCCCCTTCCTTGTTTGCCGGCCCCCTCAAATCCACCCCGTATTCTTTGACCTGCCTTCCGAAAATTATGTCTTCGTTCTTCTCCCAGTCTGACGGAATACGGGCGGAAAAAGAATTCTCGTCGGAAATGTAATCCTCAAAATTCAGGCCCCTGCCTTTCTCTGCTGTTTCCGCGGAATTGTTCATCATGCCAATCATACAAAAAATTAAGAGGCTTTTAATCTCCATACTCCTCCATCAGAGGAACTTCTCCGGATTTAATGGTGTATTTGTAATTCTTTTTTAAGTTATCAAGACGGTAGAGTTCGCTCTGTATGAATTCAGCGTCCTTTTTTTCTTTCTGCACGGCTTTTTTATACCAGGGATACGTGGTGTTTATCATCTCCTGAATCTGCTCGTCGCTGCAGGATGAGAGCTTCACTTTGTCGCACAGGGCCGGCATCAGGGTGTCCCTTTCAACCCCGTTTTTCCTTAAATTCTGTTCTTTAAGAGCTGCTTCCAACCGGGTAAATTTTTTAGACGCCTCGCCCTCTAAATTGTGTATGTTATAGTCTCTTATATAGCTTCTCAGACCCTTGAGCCCGTCCCGCTCCAAAACATTCTTTAGATATATCTCGCTAGAAGACACTGAACCGGCCGTATAAAACTTGCTTGTCGCCGGATTTTCCATTTTTTCCTTTAAAAATAACGCCTCTTTCGCAAAGGATTCCGTCTCCTGATTGAGATAATAATTGTCCGGAATCTTATTTGACTTTGCCCAATAGGCCTGGGTCTGGTGAGTTGCCTCATGAACAAAAATCGGCGCCAGATAACGCGTCAATCCGTTAAAATTTTCCTCATTTTTTTCATCCAGCAATTTATCCGCGCTCATGTTGTTGTCCCTCATCCACTGCTCAACTTTTTTCTTGTTGATGACTATTTCATTGGTCCCGGGATAATAAGCCGCATCCATGCCGTCTTGGAGCTTATTGACAGAGAGGTTCAACTGTTTCAGTTTTTTTAATTCAGGGTCTGTGTCTTTCGTGTCATTGTAATAAGCTATCAACTCGTCACCGACCTTTGTGCCGGACAGCTCGCCTCTGGGACTTGTGTAATTTTTCTTAAGTTTATCC
>JACQWV010000097.1 GCA_016209085.1 Elusimicrobiota bacterium | reverse complement strand
TTCTTGCGGTTGCAAAAAAAGTGTTTGACAGCCGCATGAAAAACCACGATACGGGCTATGAGTATCTGATAAAACGGCAGGTTGAAAAAAGACTTCTGGACGTGCTGGAGTATCACAGGACAAATTTAAGCGGAATACGGATTCTGTCATGCGAGACGGTTCTCAGGGCGGAGATTAAAACGTCTTTCGGCAACGCGAAACTTAAAGGCAGGGCCGACAGGATAGACAGGCGTTCCGGCGCAATCCATATTCTGGATTACAAGACGGGTTCTTCGGCTGGAATTCCCGACTGGCGGAAGTTTGACCTGGATTCCAGAAAAGACTGGCCTAAAACCCTCAAATCCGTGCAGATGCCTTTTTATGTTCTGGCTTATACGCTGGAAAATGAGCAGGTTAAACCGGCTGACATTGACGCTTCCCTCATGCTGTTAGGCAAAGAGGAAATACAGGAAAGAAATCTCTTTTTCCCGGCACGCGGGCTTGTCCGCCGAAGCCTCGGCGAAGGCGGGAAGCCGGCTGATAAATCCGGGATATTTTCCCGTTATAAAAAAGCAGTTTCAATTCTTATAGAAGAGATATTAAATCCCGGACTATCATTCGAGCCGGCGTCCGACGAAACGGTTTGCGAAGGCTGTTTGTTTAAAACCATGTGCGGCCGCCAGTGGATCAATAGTAAAGGGTGAAGGGTAAAGAGTAAAGGGGAAAGTGTAAAGAGTGAAGAGTAAAGGGTAAAAATGGGGAAATTTTCGGGATAAAGATTTAATAAAGATTTATTATAATAATATATGCGGAAGACAATAGATTTATAGTTAAAAATATAGGTTCATAGTATAGAGCGCAGAGAATAGAGTGCAGAGAAACTGCTTCTCTAAATTCTCAACTCTACACTCTCAACTTTTGCTAATATGTCTCCTGAAAAAGGTTTCCTGCCCAATATATCAAGAAGAATCGGCGATATACTGGTAAATTCCGGTCTTCTGACTCCGGAACAGTTGTCCGAAGCCCTGGAGGCGCAGAAAAACAGCGGCGTGAAACTGGGGCAGATACTTGTCCAGAAGGGTTTTATAGAGGAAAAAAAGCTGTTCGGTTTTTTGAGCAAACAGTTCGGGATTGAATTCGCCGACCTCCCTGCCGTTGAGATAAAAGAAGACGCGATAAAAGCCATACCCGAGAATATCGCCAGAAGATTTAACCTGATAGGGGTTGAAAAAAAAGAACATGTTTTAAGAGTCGCCATGGAAGACCCGCTGAACATAGTGGTTCTTGACGATTTAAAGATGATGACCGGCTATGACATAAAGGCGGTTTTCGCTTCCGAAGGCGCCATAATTTCCGCCATAGACAAGTATTACGGCGCCAAAACCTCAAAGGAAGCTCTTGACGAGATACTTAAAAAGACAAACGGCGAGGTTTCCGAAATTGAATTAGTAAGGGAGGACCAGGCAAAAGGCGGAGGCGAAGACATAATTCTGCTGGAGGAAAAAGGCGAAGCCGCTCCCATAATCAAAATGGTCAATTTGACCATTTACTCGGCCATCAAAGCCAACGCCTCCGACATACACATAGAGCCGGGTCCCAAAGCCACCAAAGTGAGATTCAGGATAGACGGGGTTCTCCATCCCCAACCCGCGCCGCCGAAAAAATTTCACAACGCGATAGTAAGCCGCATAAAAATCATGGCGAGTCTTGACATATCCGAGAGACGTCTGCCCCAGGACGGCAGGACCAAATTAATGATTGACGAAAAAGAAATAGATTTGAGAATATCGGTCCTTCCCTGCGGCCTCGGCGAGAAGGTCGTGATGAGGATTCTGGATTCTTCGGGCCTTAAGCTCAGGCTTGAGGATCTGGGAATGGAGCCGGAAAACCTTGCGATATTTTCAAAATGCATAAAACATCCGCACGGCATAAACCTGATAACAGGGCCCACCGGCTCAGGCAAATCAACCACGCTTTATTCCGCGCTTGCCGTTTTGAACGAGCCGGGTGTGAACATAATCACGATTGAAGACCCCATAGAATACAATCTGGAGGGGATAAACCAGGTCGGCGTCAATGCCGACGTGGGCCTTACTTTCGCCTCCGGCTTGAGATCATTTTTGAGACAGGACCCGGACATAATAATGGTGGGAGAAATCAGGGATTTTGAAACCATGTCAATCGCCATAAACGCCGCAATGACGGGGCATCTCGTTCTTTCAACTCTTCATACCAACAACGCGCCCGGCGCCATAACAAGAATAGTAATGATGGGCGTGGAACCTTTTTTGATGACTTCCACGCTGCTTATGATTGTCGCGCAGAGGCTTGTTAGAACGATATGCAAAAACTGCAAAGAGATGTACGAAGTCAAGCCTGATTTACTTCTGGGACTGGGCATTTCAAGGTCTTTGATTGAGAATAATATTAAAAATGGTAAAATAATACTTTCCCGCGGCACGGGCTGCGAACTTTGCACAAAGACGGGCTATAAAGGCAGGGTCGGCATACACGAAATTCTGGAAATAAACGATGAAATAAGGGCCCTGATTATGGAAAAGGCGCATATTTCAAAAATCAAAGAAGCGGCCAGAAAGAACGGAATGCTCACCCTCAGGGAATCCGCAGTCAGAAAACTTTTTGCCGGATATACCACTGTTGAAGAAGTGATAAGGGTAACTGCTTCGGATGTAGATTGAAACTATAGTGTTTAGTGATGAGTGATCAGTGGCGAGTTAAGAAGACTAATCACTAACCACTGACCACTATCCACTGAAGTTAATGGAGCTATTTTATGGTTACAATGAGCGAATTGTTCATAATGATGCATGAAAAAACCGCTTCCGACATTCACCTCACGGTAGGCGCTCCGCCGATGCTCAGAATAGACGGCGAACTCGTGCCCACGCAGTTTGAGCGCCTTACTCCGGAAATGTGCCAGACCCTGATATTTTCCCTCATGACCGACGCCCAGAGACAGAAGTTTGAGGCCACCAACGAGCTTGATTTCGCTTTCGGAATCAAAGGCATGGGCAGACTCAGGATGAATTCTTACAGGCAAAGGGGAGTCGTGGGAGCTGCCATACGCTCCATTCCGAGCAGATATAAGACGTTTGAAGAATTGAATCTGCCGCCAATAATTTATGAGATTATGAAGCTTACAAAGGGCCTGATACTCATAACCGGCCCCACGGGCTCAGGCAAATCAACGACTCTTGCAAGCATGATTGATTATCTCAATGAAAACAGGAATTATCACATAATAACCGTAGAGGACCCGATTGAGTACGTGCACACTCATAAAAAGAGCATAGTCAACCAGAGAGAAGTCGGCTCCGACACCGAGGGTTTCGCCACCGCGCTCAGACACGTGTTAAGACAGGATCCGAACGTCATACTGATAGGCGAGATGCGCGATCTGGAAACCATAAGCGCGGCTTTGAACATAGCCGAGACCGGACACCTTGTTTTCGCCACGCTTCACACCAGCGACGCGGCTCAGACCATAAACCGAATCATAGACGTTTTCCCTCCGCATCAGCAGGAGCAGATACGGGTTCAGCTTTCTTTCGTCCTCCAGGGGGTTTTTGCCCAGCAGCTTTTGTCATGCGCTTCCGGAACGGGCAGAATAATGGCTTGTGAAGTGCTTATTGCCAATTCAGCAGTCAGAAACCTCATCAGGGAGCAGAAGATAGAGCAGATCGCGACCGTGATACAAACCGGCGGCAAATACGGAATGGTTACGATGAACCAGGCGCTGGTTGATCTTTACAGGAAGCAGAAGATCACTTATCAGGAAGCCATAACAAGGTCCACGGATCCCGAGGACCTCAAGAAACTCTTGCAGAAAACCCTGTCAATGACAAGCTGAAACAAGTTGCAAGTTACAAGTCTCAAGTCTCAAGTCGTAGTTGCAGAGCTTGCTCTGCCAAGTGATTGAGTAATTAAGTGATTAAGTAATTAAGTGATTAAGCGATGTAATTACTGTTTGAACAAATTATGCAATTTCAATATAAAGCCCGCGAATCAAGCGGAAAGACGGTTAAAGGAATCGTTGAAGCCGCCGACCAGAAAGCCGCGATAGGAAGACTCAAAGAACAGAAATTAGCGGTGATTGAGATATCTCCGAAAGGCTCCATGGGATTCTCTTTAAAAAAATTCGGGCCTTTCAAGCCGAAGGTGGAAGCCAAGGACATAGTGATTTTTTCCCGTCAGCTTTCCACTCTCGTGTCTGCCGGCGTTCCCATAGTGCAGGGTCTTAACATACTTGAATCCCAGGCCGAGAGCCCGGCATTCAAGGTCGTATTGACCGGATTAAGAGGCGATATTGAAGCCGGTCTTTCAATAGCCGAAGCCATGAAAAAACATCCGAAAGCTTTTTCCGAACTTTACGTCTCAATGATAAAAGCAGGCGAGGTGGGGGGAATTCTTGATATCATTCTTGAGAGGCTTTCAACCTATCTTGAGCAGTCGGAAGCGTTAAAAGCCAAAGTAAAAAGCGCGCTTATGTATCCGATGATCGTTTCATCAGTCGCTCTTCTCATAACGGTCTTTCTGATAGTTTTCATCATTCCGGTTTTCAAAGACATATTTTCAAGCTTCGGCGGGGCTCTTCCTCCTCCCACGAGGATATTGATAGGAATTTCGGACGCGCTCAGGCGAAATTTTATCTATCTTCTGCTTGCGGCCGGCGGCGGCGTGTGGGGTCTGAAAAGATATTTAAAAACCGAAAAGGGCACGAAGAAATTCGACGAAATTTCTCTCAAGCTTCCAATTTTCGGCATACTGCTTAAAAAGGTCGCTATTGCAAAATTTGCAAGAACGTTGGGCACGCTCATAAAATCCGGCGTTCCGATACTTCAGGGCCTTGAAACAGTGGCGAAAACCGCCGGAAATAAAATGATAGAAGAGGCGATATTCAAAAGCAGGGATTCCATAAAAGAAGGCGGAAGAATCTCGGAGCCTCTGAAAAAAACGGCTCTTTTTCCGCCTATGGTCGTTCAAATGATAGGAGTCGGCGAAGAAACCGGCGGTCTTGACAACATGCTGACTAAAATAGCGGATTTCTACGACCAGGAAGTCGATACAGCCGTGAAAGGGCTCACCTCAATGATAGAGCCGCTCGTGATGGTTTTTATGGGCGTTGTAATAGGCTCAATCGTCATAGCCATGTTCCTGCCTATGTTTGAGCTCGGCAACCTTGCCTCTAAAGAATAATCAACTTCAGTAATTACTGCAATTTATCCCTTAGTTTCCTGTGATAATGTATTGCAAATCTGTGCGCTTCGTCGCGCATCTCTTCCAGAAGCCTGCGGCCCGGATTTTCCGGGGGCAGGGTTACCGTAGAGGAACGGCCCGGCATGTATATCTCTTCAAAACGTTTGGCCAGCGCGATTACGGGAACTTGTAAATTACAGGACTTTATCGCCGCCATTGCGTAAAAAAGCTGGCTGGGCCCGCCGTCTATTACCAGCAGGTCGGGGAGGGGTTCTCCCGATTTTTTTATCTGCGTCAGTCTGCGCTGAACCGCTTCCCGCATCATCTCAAGGTCATTGGAGCCTGCGCGTACGGATTTGAAACGGATGCGGTAACGCCTGTAATGAGACGTATTCCTTTCGCCGTTGATGAAACACACCGAGGATGCCGTGCAATGGCGGGCGAATAAACTTGAAGTGTCAAAAGTTTCAATGTGTCCCGGAGGATTTTTCAGTTTCAGGATATTCCGGATTTCAGTCAGGGCCTCTACCCTTTTTACCCCTTCCGCGATGAAATCAGCGTCAAAGCGCTCCACGAGAACTTTTTCTCCCATATGTTTCACTGCATTCATGAAATCCCTGTAAACGGCGGCCTCCTCATAGCGCCTGTCAGAGGAAGCTTTTTTCATTCCGGTTTCAAAATTTTTCATCAGCTTGCCGTATCTTCCGCTTAACAGGTCTTTTGTCCTCCTGACGAGTATTCCGTATGCCGACTTTGATATACGGCCCGCGCATGGCGCCGGGCAGCGTTCCGTGTGGTAATATAAGCAGGCGTTGATTCTTTTCCGTGAAAGGGGTCTGGAGGCGCAAAAATCCCATCTGCATTGGCGCAGATTTATCAGCCCCGTTTTCCAGAAACGGGCCAGCAGTTTTCTTACGAAATCTACTCTGGGATACGGGCCGAAATACCGGGCGCCGTCGTCCTCTTTTTTTCTTGTTAAAAAAACACGGGGGAAATCCTCTCTGGTTATTTTTACGTAAGGATAGGTCTTGGAATCCTTCCACATTACGTTAAAGAAAGGCTGGCAGCGCCGGATCAATTCCCTCTCGGCCACGAGCGCTTCGCGCTCGCTTGACGCGGGAATGTAGTCTATTTTTCTGACCAGAGCAGCGAGATTCGCTTTCCTGGGCGACCCTGCCGTTCCGGAACCAGTAAAATAATCAGCCGCTCTTTTTTTGAGATTTCTGGCCTTGCCTATGTAGATTATCGCTCCGGACGCGTCCCGCATCAGATAGACTCCGGGAGTTTCAGGAAGATGGGAAATGTTCATGGTCGTTTAACCCGAAAAACTTGATAAATAGGCGCATAAAAAAATTCGCCTGAGTTTTTCGGAGTTATAAATTTTAAATTATGAATTCTTAATTGAGAATAATTCAAAATTCAACATTCAAAACTCATAATTCCCAAATTCCAACTGAAGAATTTGGGTTAAACATGTCCGTGATGTTTTTCCTTTCTTCAATCTTAAACATTTTCAGCAGCCAGAAATATACCGCGATGGAACATGGAATTAAAACGACTGCCGTCAGAAAAATGCGCGTTTTAAAGAGATAAAACCATGCGGTCTTAGTGAGCGCCGCCATGACCGCTGCTGCCAGCAGGGTTTTCAAGAAGAATATGCCCAGATTTTTTTCAAATATTCCGCAAAACCTTGTTCTGAGTTTCCGGAGAAATATAAAACACGCGATTATGGAGCTTATGGATGTGGCGGCGCCCAGGCCGGCTGCTCCCATGTGGTCAACCAGCAGAAGCGCAAAAACAATCTGGAGCGCGATTTGCAGAATTATTATTTTAAAAGGCGTAAGAATATCTCCCGTCGCATAGTACGCGGTGGCGGATATTTTATTTACGCCGTAGGCGACAACCCCTATTGAGAGGTAAAAAAGAATCATAGAGGTGAGAACGCTCTGGCTGTATGAAAATTTCCCATGCTCAAAAAGAGCCCTTGTCACAGGCTCTGCCAGAATCATAAGGCCTAAAGCCGCCGGGATTACGACGATCAAAGTCGTTTTGATTGAAAAATTAAACATGCTTTTGAATTCTTCCTCACGGCTGAGGGCGGAGTTTTTTGAAAGCTCGGGCAGGCTTACGGTAGCTGCTGAAACTCCGAACAGAGCCACGGGAAATTGAATGATTCTGGCTGAGTTGTAGATTGCGGTTATTGAACCGGGCTCAAGGAAACTGGCGTAAATAGTGTTGATAAACATTGATAACTGTTCGCTTGCTATGCTTATCGTCGCCGGAACAGCCGGGAGCATTATTGCGTAAAGTTTTGATTTATCAATCGATATGTCAAGCCTCAGCCTGTAGCCTTCTTTTGCAAGGAAGCGCATGAGGAACAGGGTCTGCGCGATTCCTGAAAGAGCGGCAGTGAGCGCAAGGCCTTTTATTTTAAGCGTTTCGGGAAATCCCCCAAACCAGCCGGAATTCGCTGCTGCCAGATAAATTATTATAAGCAGGGAAAAGGACGAGGGTATCAGCGCCGGGTAGAAGAATTTTCTTGAGACGTTAAGCGTCCCGCTGAAAATTGCGGAGGCGGCGACGAAAATTATGTGCGGCATTAAAATGACGGTCAGTATGACGGTCAGCCTGAATTGCTCTCTGTCAAGACTGATTCCGTAAGCGGTATATTTCACTATTTGAGCGGCGAAAACAATTCCTGCAGCCGATATGAGTATGGAGATTATTAAAGCAACGGTGAGAACCGAATTTAAAAGCTTTTGGGCATTTTCCATCCCCAGATTTTTTTCCTTTTCCATCGCAGGTATGAACGAAGGATTCAGAGAGCCTTCGCCCAGCGTGCGTTTGAAGAAATTGGTTATCCTGAATGCCGCATAATACGAATCCGTAATCCAGCCTCCGCCGAAGGTGCAGACTATCATGGCGTCGCGGATATATCCGAATATTTTGGAAATCAGAGCGGCTGAGGCAAAGCCCAGAACGTTTCTTGAAAATCTTGACCTCTCAATCATAAAATAATAAACTATTTACCTATTGTTAATATGGCGAAGCTTAAAACAGGAAGGCATACAAGCGCGATAAAAGCCTGGCGCAAATCTACGCGCCTGCAGGCAAGGAATGTAAGCGTCAAAGTGCGGATCCGCCGGGCTGTAAAGGATTTCAATGCGTTGATATCCAGAAAAGACATAGAATCCGCCAGAAAAAACCTTACGGGCATATACTCTATGCTTGACAAAGCGGCCGCCAAAGGCGTGATTCATTACAAATCCGCTGCCAGAAAAAAATCCAGACTCAGCCGGCGCATCAAAGCAGCCGTCCAGAAATAACCCCTAACCCGAAAATTGCAGTTAAAGTCATTTTTAATTGACAATTATTCGGATAAAAATATCCACGGCAATTTTCGGGTGTCGCAAGACACAAGTCACATGTCGCAAGCAACAACTGAAATTTTTGGGCTAATCCTATCTGAAAATCTCGTAAACAAGCTGTTTTAATAGTATTCCCGGATTTCTGTCCGTGGATGATTTAAGCATGGATTCCGCTTCAAGACAGCGTCTCAGGCCTTTTGCAAGTTTTTCTTCAGAGTATCTTCTGGAAGACTGTTCTATGAAGCCGTAGTATCCTCTGCTTACGCCGATTGAAAAATATATGTCTTGAGACGACATGCCGGATTGAAAAAGTTTTTTTGATTTGTATATCTTTTCCAGGGCGGATGATATGTTGTAAAGGAGTCTCAGAGGCTCAAAACCCTCTTTGAGCAGTTTTTCAACCAATTCAACCGCCTTATCCTTTTCCCTGCCGTAAATCGCCTTTGAAAGCTCAAAAGGATTCTCTTCTTTTGAAAAACTCGTGGATTCAATAACCGAGCGGGCGTCTACGGGTTTTCTCCTGCCTGAATGATAAATCAGAAGTTTCTCGGTTTCCTGCTTCAGGACGGCTGCGTCCGTGCCTGAAATTTCCACGAGAAATTCAAGAGCCTCGGAAGTTATTGTCTGTCCGTTTTTTTCAATTATATCCTGTATCCATGCTTTAGACTGGGAGACGTTGAACGGCCGGAAGTTTACGACCGCCCCTTGTTTTTCAAGAACGGCCTTCTCCGCATCCTCCTGTTTAGCGTCGGATTTCTTATCGCATATAAGCACTACGCATATTGACGCAGACGGGGTTTTTATGGATTCCCGGATTTTTTCTTTCTCCTCTTTTGAAGCTTTTTCGACGCAATGGAGTATAATCACCCTCGTGTCGGAAATCAGCGAGGGCGTGTTGATGTCCAGGATTATTTCGTTGATGTCGGATTTTCCGACGATATGCTCGGAGATGCTAAAGGGGTTGTTTTTAAACCTTTCTTTCAGTTTTGATACAGCTTCCTTTTTGAGAAATGTCTCTTCGCCTGAAAGATAATAGACGCTTCTAAGTTTTTCTTTTGACCACTCTTCGGCCAGTTGAGCGGGAGATATTTCAGGCATATATTTAGTAATTAAACAAACAGCGATTAAGTGATTAAGCAAGCAGTGATTAAGTAATTATTTCTGCGTAGCTCAGTAAGTTAAGAACTAAATCACTCAATACTCTTAATTACTTAATCACTTTTTACTGTGCTGGTGCTTTGCTGGACAGGCGGGAGTTTTTTCTGGGATATGCTGGTGGCTGAACCGAATCCCTGAACCGTCCTTAACACAATGTCCTTGGCAAGCGTTTTCCACAGTTCTTCGCGCGCCTGTTCTTCCGTCATTCCGCCCGGCAGAGTCGGAGCCGAAAACAGCATTGAGGCCTGCATTGCAGGCTCTTCCCATATGTAATGGTTCGGATTGCTTTTATCCAGAAATTTCACGGAAGCGATGATGTTGATTTTGTAAACCGTCGGCACAAGATTGACGTCGTACTGTATCGGGGTCGACAGGTAATGGGCGATTTCCCCGATTACGACGCCGTGCGAGGAATTTTCGTCCGCAATTCCGTATTCCCCGTTTTTCAGGAATTCGTCTATCACTTTCAGGGTCAGTTTTTCCTCTAGGCCCAGTCGTTCGGTTTTGTTTATGAACGGTCTTACTGAAATTCTTTTTATGTGCTGCGGAAGTTTTTGTCCGGCCGGCCTGTAAAGGATATCGGAGCCGGCACATGCCGACAAAATAATTGCTGCAAATGCCAAAAATATATGTTTTCTCATTTATTATTGCCCCCGGTTACTATGCTTACCAGCCTGCCGGGAACCACTATTATCTTTTTTATGGCATTCCCGGACGTCAATTTCTCTGTTTCTTTTAACGCCAATTTTTCAAGTTCCTCGCTCGGCGTCTTCTCGGTAACGTATATCCTTGCTTTTACTTTTCCGTTTATCTGAATGGGAATCTCAACTTTCCTTTCAGACAGGACGTTCATGTCCGTCTGCGGCCATTGCTCCTTTATGAGGCTGGTTTTGCCGCCTTTCATATCCCATAGCTCGTCGGTTATATGCGGGGCAAAAGGATGAAGAAGTTTCAGGAAAACGGTTAAATCTTCCTGAGAGGCGTTTCCTCCTTCAATGAGTTTGTTCAGATATATCATAAGCGCCGAGATGGCGGTATTGAACTTCATCGCTTCCAGGTCTTGCGTAACTTTTTTAATCGTCTCATGCCTTAGAATTTCAATTTCCCTGTCTGTGACTTGCCTGTCTGCCGAAACCTCGGCCGAGGCAGGTGACTTGTGACTTGTATCTTGCAACTGTTGTATTGCCTTTACTCCCCATCCCCAGGCTCTTTTAAGGAATCTGTGCACTCCTTCTATCCCTTTCATGTCCCAGGGCTTTGAGTCCTCAAGAGGACCCATGAACATCTCGTACATCCTGAAAGCGTCGGCTCCGTATTTATTGAGGATATCGTCGGGGTTTATGACGTTCTTTTTTGATTTGGACATTTTTTCAACTGCCGGTTTTATTTCTTCTCCGTTTGACTGAAGAATCGCGTTCCCGTTATCCTTGATTTCAAGTTCCTCATAACTCCTGTA
>JACQWV010000110.1 GCA_016209085.1 Elusimicrobiota bacterium | reverse complement strand
TGAACTGGCAAAAGCCTGCACTGACGCAGGCGCGGATATGTTAGAAATGAACTTTTCCTGTCCGCACATGGCAGTTGAGGGCTCAGGCGCCAAGGTAGGGCAGACGCATGACCTGGTGCGCAAGTTCACCGAAACCGTCAGGAACGTGACCCGGCTCCCATTGGTGGCAAAACTCACGCCGAACGTGGCGGACATGAACGAGCCAGCCATGGCAGCGAAAAAAGGCGGCGCAAACGCAATATCTGCCATCAACACAGTTGCCGGGCTCTCTGAGGTGGATCTGGATAATTTCATTCCCAAGCCTGATGTTTTCGGAAAAGGAGCCATCAGCGGCTTTTCCGGGCCCGCTATAAAACCCATCGGACTCAGGTTCATCGCACAAATGGCAAAGAATAAAGAATTAGGGCTTCCGCTCTCCGGCATAGGCGGCATTGAAACCTGGGTTGATGCCCTGGAATATATTCTATTGGGCGCAACCACTGTCCAGGTCACTACCGGCATTATCCATTACGGCTACCGCATCGTTGAAGACATGATTGAAGGGCTTTCTGACTACATGGCGCAGAGGAAAATCAGGAGCGTGACTGACCTTGTCGGCAGGGCAGTTGCAAATATCCATGAGACTTCTGATTTTGACGTGCGGCGCCAGGGGATAGCGCGCTACGATATGAACCGATGCGTGGGCTGCGGCCAGTGTTACATTGTGTGCAGGGATGCAGGAGGCTCGGCGCTTAAGTGGGACAAGAAAAAACGCCGGCCCGTCCTGAATGAAGACAGATGCCTGAGCTGCATGGTCTGCAGTTTCATATGTCCCGTGCACGATCTCATCACTTTCAAAGAAATGCCCAAAACATGGAAGCGCCGTAAAACTCTGACCATGGGATGATTACCGGGTCCTAATTTCTGATAAGCCATAATATTCCTGTTTTTTAGGTCTTTTGACTCTACTTATTCCACCCGCCATGATTTATAATAAATTATATGACAATCTTCAAATTTTCGGCGTTGTTTACATTCTGTTTGACTCTTACGGCCCCTGTTTTTTCAGCCAGTGAAAACGCTCTCCTTGCTCCTGAAAACGTTTCAGCATTGGAATACGAGGCTGCCAGAAATCCCGTTGACGCTGCCCTGCGTCTCCAGGCAGGATTTGACGGCGCGGCAGGCCTGCCGAAACCGGGGGAGAGTGTTCTGCCGGTTTTCCCGGATATTCGCGGCAGAGAACAGTCTCCTGTGGTTCTTCAGGAATTAAAAGCAGATTCAGGCGATTTCGCTCCTCCCGCGGTTTCAGGCGGGGGGACACTGGTTCTCATACAGATTGACGGGCTTTCCTATAACAGACTGCAGGAAGCGATATCCAAAGGTTACGCCGGAAATATCGCGGAAATGATTAAAAACAAAGGATTCGTTGCTTCTCCCTATTTCTGCGGAGTGCCTACTGTGACCATGTCAATCCAGTCCCAGATGTTTTTCAACAGGAAACTGCCCGGCAATGAATGGTTCAGCAAAACCAGAAACAAAGAAGTAACCGGAGCGATTGTGGAAGAGGGACTTCCGTCTAATGCCGGACTTCTGCATAAAGGACGGGCATTCCTGAGCGAGCTTTCAGGGGGGGCGCAGAAAGGCGCTAATGTCAGGGTATGGATAGACAAAGATTCTGAAAAATACGGGGGTTTCTGGAGCAAGATAAGAGAAATAGGACGGAGCATACCCTATCTTGTAAGGGGCATGAAGTTTCCCGGAATCACTTTCTGGAAAGAATGGCGGCAGATGAAAAAAGATTTTGCAGAGAAAAATTATGAAACTGAAACCGATAAATACGCTCCGGTTTACATCTCAATGTTGAATAATTTTGCGGCATCGGTGGCGACCGAGGGGTTGAAAAAGGCCATTATAGAGGAAGCCCCGTCGGTTTACGCGGACTTTTCAGGCTATGACGAAAAGGCCCATTATTACGGATATTCCTCGGACCAGGCATTTACGGAGCTGGACAGGATAGACAAAAATATAGGCGAAATCATGGAGACTGCCCGCAAATACGGAGGCCGGGTTTTTGTATTTTCCGACCACGGCCAGACTCCTTCAGAAACATTTGTCGGCAAGTTCGGCAAAAAACCGCAGGATTTTCTGGATGAACTCGGAAAGCAGACGGATTCAATGTACAAAAACGGCGATTTGGTGTTTTCCCAAGTTTATTCAATGGGGAATATTTATCTCAAAAATGTTTCCGGACATGCCGGCGCGGCTGAGATAAAAAAAAACCATCCCGGAATCATTGAAAAACTTGTCAGCCATCAGGGCGTAGGCATGGCCGCTTTGAGGGATTCAGGCGGCATAATTCTCATTTCAAAAAACGGAAGGGCAGTCATCAGCGCGGCCGGATATTCGTCAGAAGGAAATGACCCGCTTGCGCCCTATCTTGACGCGAGGATGAGCAGAGACATACTTGCGGCGCAGATAAAAGACTATTTGGAGCTTGAAGAGTCAGGCGACATAGTGATTTTTGCGCCTTATGAAAACGGAAAGACCATAGATTACAACATAAAATACACGCTTATATCGGAACACGGCGGGATAGGCGGGGAACAGATGCATCCTTTCATTATTTATGACCCCCGAATTGCTCCCGTGAATCCGGAATCTTTTTTTGACGCAAGAGGACTGAACGGAATTTTCAAATCTCTTTTAAAATAGTTTTGGACACGCTTCATTCAATTTGCACTCTGAACAAAACGGTTTTCTCGCCATACAGATTTTTCTTCCGTGCCATATCAGGCCGTGGCTGAACCATATCCAGTCTTTCTTGTCTATAATTTTCGTCAAATCCGATTCTATTTTTTCAGGATTGGTTTCTTTTGTAAATCCCAGCCTGAACGAAAGCCGCTTTACATGCGTGTCCACTACTATTCCAGACGTTATGCCAAAGGCGGAACCGAGAACCACGTTTGCGGTTTTTCTCGCCACTCCCCTTAAAGTCAGAAGTTCCTCCATGGTTTTCGGAACTTCCCCGCCGAATTTATCAACAATTGTTTTTGAAGATTCTTTTATGGAAAGCGCCTTGTTTTTGTAAAACCCGGTTGAGCGTATTATGTTTTCAATTTCTCCGGCGCCTGCTTGAGCAAGGCTTTCGGGTTTCGGATATTTCTTAAACAGGACCGGCGTTACCATGTTTACCCTTTCGTCGGTGCATTGCGCTGAAAGAATTGTGGCGATGAGCAGTTGGAAAGGGTTTTGGTGTTTTAAGGCAGTTTCAGCTTCAGGATAAAGTTTCCTGAGAATTTCTATGATTTTTTTTATTCGTTCCTTTTCAATCATATATAAAAGGTAACAGTTACCTTTTTGATTTTGAATTACTTAATCACTGTTCACTGCTGTTATCGTTTGCTCAGAGGATAAAAATAAATTCCCATGAAAACCGGGTTATCTAAAAATCCTTTTACCCAGTCCCGCATTACCGCAAGCCCCTGCGGATGCACTGCGTAAATCTGCACGGTCTCTTCAAAAGCCTTTTTCTGTATTTTTGAATACAGTTCTCTTCTTTTCGCCGTATTCGTTTCTGTAACCGCGAGTTCAATCATTTTATCCATTTCCGGGTTGGAATATGCCTGTGCTATCGGATATCTTCCGTTTGAGTGATAAAACGGGAAAATAAAATTATGAGCATCAGGATAGTCTCCGGTCCAGCCTCTGGTAAAAAGCGGCATTTTTTTGTTCTGGGTCTTTTCAAGGTAAATCGGCCAGTCAACTCCGCGGAGTTCTATCCGGAATTTCGGATTTATGGATTCAACATTGCGCTTTAAGACTTCGCAGGCCAGCTGCCTCACGTCTCCGCCGGTATTGTATGTGAGCGTGAATTTAAAGCCTTTTTCCCATACATGGCCGTTAAAAGCCTTCATAAAATATTCGGTCGCTTTCTGTTTGTCAAATTTGCATGACGGGATTTTCGGGTCGTATCCGAATATGCCGGGCGGGATTGAGCCTTTTGCCGCAAAGGCCTTTCCTTTCAGAGCCTGGTTTAAAAATCCCTCATAGTCAAATGCATGGCAAAAGGCTTTTCTTGCGTTTATATCGCTGAAAAAATCCGGAGGGATGCCTTCGCCGTCAAGCTTCCCGGACCCCATGTCGGGGTTGGCTATCGGATTCACCTTGAAAGTGAAGAAAAACACGGGATCCGTCATAAGCCGCGGCAGGTTGTCAAAGACACGCACGCCGTTAAGGCCTTTTACCTGGGGCTCAAAAGGACGCGGCACGTCTATTATGTCCGCGTCGCCTGCTTCAAGCATCAGCCGTCTCGTCCCGAATTCAGGCACTGTTTTCATTATTACTCTTTTTAGTTTCGCGGGCTTTCTCCAGTAGCCGTCAAACCTGCCGAGCAGGAGCTGTTTGGAATTCAAATCCCATCTTTCAAATTTGAACGGTCCCGTGCCGTTCATGGTTTTAAAAAGAAACGAGCTTTCTTTGGGCCTGTTGTTGAATTTTGCCAGCGTTTCAAAAGTCCCGTCCCATTCCCCGCCGGAAACGCACCATTCCTTGTTGATTATATACGACCATCTGGCCATTATGGAAAGGAAAGGGGCAAACGGCTTTTTGAGTTTTATCACGACCATTCCGCCTTCTGTTTTTACCGCGTTTTCAAATTCTTCCTTTGAAACGGTTATTTTGCCCGAAGAATCCCTTGTTGAGGAAATCCCGAAAACAGGCTCAAGCAGAAGCGAAGCAGGTCCGCCCGGAGGGTCAATCAGCATGAATCTTAAAATAGAATATTTGACGTCTTCGGCAGACATTATTTTGCCGTTATGAAACTTTACGTTCTTTTTTACGGGGAATTTGTACACAAGTCCGTCATTGGATATAAGCCTGTTGGCAACAGAGGGAACTTTCTCAGCCAGGAGAGGCTCAAAAACAGTCAGAGAGTCGCCTTTGAATCCTATGAGCGTTTCATAAACGTTGAAAATCATTCCGTGCGTGATAGCGTCGTAGGAATAAATCGGATCCAGCGTGGTTATCTCGCCCATGTGGGCATAGACAAGAGTATCCGGATTTTTCACAATCGCGGCTGAAGATGAGGGCATAAAAGCTAAAACTAAAAAAATAATTTTTTGCATTAAACCTCCCTGCGGTTATTTAAATACAGTTCTAAAATATATCTTTCTTCCGTTTATGGTCATTCCGTTTTTGGCTTTTGCAAAATCAATTCCGAATTTTTCCATGAAAGATATTTCCCTCACGGAGCCGGCGTCCTGCGTCGCTTCTATGAGTCTGCCGTTTCCGGCGTAAAGCATTACGTGATTCACCCCGTTAGAAATAAGCCGCCCCGAGGCGGCTGCCGCCGTGCCCTTCGGGCAGGGCGGATTTCTAACGGGGTGAACCCCCTTAGAGGCGTGATTTGTTTCGCCTGTGGAGAATATTAAATCTCCGGGTTTTAAATTTTCTCTTGAAATGGATTTCGCGGCAGAAAACTGGTCGTCTGCGTTCCTTGAAAGTTCAATCCCGTTAATCCTGTAAACAATATTTACAAGGCCGGAGCAGTCAATTCCGAACCCGGATCGCCCTCCCCAGTAATATTTGTCGCCCAGGAACTGCCTTGTCGCTTCAATGATTTTTTTCCTTAGGATTTCTGCTGAAGGAAGCGGTTTATTCAGATAGTTTACATGTTTTTCGTTTATGAACCCGGATTTCCCGCCCGGAATCATGATTTTTAATTTTGCGCCTGTTTTCTCAAGAATCCTGAATTTCGTTCCGGCTGAAACCGTGATTTTTTTATTCCCGTTATTGTCCGGCTCTATTTCAGCGATTTTGTCTTTTACTACGCAGTAACCCTGAGCAGAGCCGAACGGGTCAAATCCGCCGGCCATGTCAACGGCAAGATTTTTTAATTGAATCCAACCCGCGTAAGGAACGAGTTTTTTTGAGTTTTTTCCGGTCGTCGGCATAGCCTCCGACACCTTTGGCAGGGGGACAGAGCCCCCTGCACTTGATGAGCCAGAGGCTCGTTGTTCCGGCCGCAGTGCGGCTGTTCCGGCCATTGTCGTCTGCTCAAGAGCTTCAACTCTGGCCCGGTCTCCATGTGTTTCAAGAAGTCTCAGTTTCTCGTTCATAAGAGCCTGCGTTTCAATGAGTTTTGGAACCCCGTTTTCCGAATATATATCGGCATAAGACGATTTTACAGTCACTTCGTCAAAAAATCGCGGATTAATGATATAGGATACTCCGAATTTATTTTTCAGCCATGCCCTTGCAAATTCAGCCCTGTCATAGACCCTTTCAACGGTTTTTTCTTCAGGAGCCGCAGGGTCGTTTGTTATCACATTGCCCTTTTTGTCAAATCCCTTAATCACGAGCAGATGGCCTTTTGTATTGTTCATGGGCGAGTTTTTCAATTCATCAGGGCCGAAAGTTATGCTCGCTATCAAGGGTATTCCCTTCATCAGGAGTTTTTCAGCTTCCTGCAGCGTATTTATAGCGGCGACAAAAGAATAAAGGCTCATTGTTCCGGCATAAGCCGTATTAAATACCCAGTTCCCGTAAATGTTCTCCGGTTTGTCGTAGACTTTTGCCGCGACATCAATGGGATTTTCATATATTCCGTAATAACTTAAAACCATAGCAAGAGAAACCGGACTGCAGATGTCGCCTTTGTAATTTACCTGCTGAATCGCCTGCGAAATTTTCGGCACATCCAGTTTGACCGGCCTGAAGTTCTTTGATTTTTCCAGAGCCGCTTTTTCATAGTATGTTCTTAAGGAATTTGCGTAAGTTATCGCAGCCAGTTTCAACACAGCAGGGGAATCCGCTCCGCCGGATTTGAACGTTATTTTATAACGGAAATATTCCGAAGTACCGTTTAACTTCAAAACATCCACTTCCATTTTCCCGGACCCGTCTTCCTGTTCCTTTTGGCTTTCAGACTGGCCATTCCCCCGGAAAATGCCGGCGTTAAACCACCTGCTCCATTGCTCTTTTGAATTTTTTATCTGGATTTCCAGGGTCATGGAATCCTCTCCTGCCAGAACCGCGTTTGCGGAAAGAATAATCCTGTCAAACGGAAATATGGCTTTTATTTCAGGAGAGGTCAGGGTTCCGGTCGTCGGCATAGCCTCCGACACCTGTGGCAGGGGGACAGAGCCCCCTGCACTTGATGAGCCAGAGGCTCGTTGTTCCGGCCGCAGTGCGGCTGTTCCGGTTGAAACGCTTTGACTTGACTGCCGGACGGAAAAAAGACCTTTCGGAAATTCTACCTCGTCAAGATTTTCTTTTTTAAAATCCGCGAAATCCGAAGGAAAAGCGTGTATTAAAGCGTAAGAACGCATGTAATCCGCGCAAAACACGTTCTTTGGCATAATTAAAAAAAGAGCAAATAAAACTTTTCTCACAATTTGTTCTAACAAAAAATTTTTCCCCACTTGCCTGTCTCCAAGCAGAATGGAAAAGCCATCCAAACTCATTTCTCCTAACAAATCCGGATAAACATTATTGTGTTTTAATAAGAGAAATCTCTATTCTGCGGTTTTTCGTTCTGCCTTCTGGCGTTGAATTATCCTCTACAGGTCTATTTGGTCCATACCCTATGCCTGCCAGTCTTTTAGAATCTATGCCAGCGTTTTCCATAAACTCTATAACCGCGTAGGCTCTTGCCATTGAAAGTTCCCAATTGTTTTTATATTTTCCGCTTTTTATCTGGAGCATATCAGTATGTCCTTCTACTATAATACCATTTGGCACTTTTTTCAGTTCTTCAATTATAGGCGTCAAAACATTTTTGGCGGTTTCTTTTAAATCGGCTTTGCCGGAATCAAAAATAATTGCCTCAGACAAAATCAGTTTTACCCTGCTTTCGTTTAATTCCATTTTTACCAGATTTTTAAGCGCGTTGGTTTCAAGCGATTTTTGCAAACCGCTGACAACCGTATCCTCGCATTCCATTGCTTTGACTCTTGCCAATCTTTCCTTGCTTTCTTCTCCTCCGAACACCTTTTGTATGCTGGAAAGAGACTCCTCGTATTTCCGGCTTTTTGCCCTGTCCGATTTCACCAGACTGAAAGAAAACAGAACTAAAAAAAGTATCATCAAATAACTCATCAAATCTCCATAAGTTACCGCCCATAGAGCGCTTTTGTTTAATTGATTTTCAAGTTCGTCTCTTCTTATTCTGTAAACAGGCATAATTACTTTATGGAGTCTTTATATATTTGGATATTTTTTCCTTCAATCCGCCGAAATCTTCAACTTTCTGTTTATAAATTATAAAAGCTTTTTTAAAATTTATATGATTTTTCCTCAGAAGCAGATCATTCGCGGAGAGCGGGAGTTTCTGCTCTGCAATGTCAATGAATATGTCAATATCGGAAACCATTTTATCCATAGCCGTTATTAGTTCATTGTTGAGTTTATAAATGGAAAGTGTTGAAAAAAACAGGTTCTTAAAGTCGGTTATCGTCTCCGCCCCAAAAAAGAACTCTTTGAGAAATAAAAATATTTCGTCTTTTAGGTCTTCGTGTCCTTTCAAGATATCTTTTTTGTTGTTTTCATGAAATTGCGAAATCTGCTCGGACAATTCAGAACTGATAGAAGATGAGATTTTCTCAAGGGCTTCTTTTGAGGCATCTGTTTTTGAATTGTTCAGCAATTGAGACATGTTTTCTTTTATTTTGCCCAATTCAGAAACCGTGTTTTCCATATAAGCTTTAAGGGCTTTTTCAAGCGAAGATTCCCGCGATTCCAAAATATTATTTGACTCCAAAAGACGGTTTAAAATTTCTGCTCCGGAATCTTTCCCTCCATCCGCAATTTTCCGATTTGTGGAGGATATTTCCTCTTTTAGATAAGCGATATCACGGATAATGTTTTTTTCAAAATCTATTATTTCTTGAACCCTATCGTTCGCTATGAAATTTGAAATTGTTTTGCTTATCTTATCGCAGAAAAAACTCAGTTTTTCTTCCAACCTGTTTATTTTCGCAGCCGTTTCATTGCCGGGATTACCGGCGATTTTGGAACCATTTTCAAAAATCGCCTTATATTGTCCCAGCTTTTTTTCATTTTCACTAAGCTTGTCTCCAATCAACAGAAATTGTTTGTCAATATCGTCCAACTTTGCCAATGTTCTTTCCATGTTCTCCAGATTTTTTTTAATTGAAATTATATCCGCGTTTGAGGCGGAATCCTGCGAAAACTTAGAAAAATTTTCCCGCGCTTTATCCGCGTCGGATATAGATGAAAAAATAGACTTTTTCTCTTCTCTATCCATACTGTCTCCGGTTTTGAAATATGTATAAAATTTCTAAGTATTGCCTGCGTCTTGTAATTTTTTCAATGGAACAATTTCATTATTCGCTTCAATCGCCGCGTATTCTGATTGAATATCCGGTTTTTTAATTTTTCCGTCTTCAAAAAGTTTATTCGCTTGCGCGCTTATATTATTTATAGAATCGTCTATTTTTTCTTCCGAATAGCTTTCATACAAATTTCTTTCCTCTATTATTCTCCACGCGGTTTGCGAAAGCTGGGATTTTATTTTTGACTTAAACTCTTCGTCTATAACCTTATAAACTTTCGTCAAGTCGTTTATGTCTACGGCGGAAACAAGCAGTGACAAATCGTTGTCATCCAGTAATTTTATATCCTCAAATATAAAAACTCTTTTTCTCAATTCCAGAGACAATTGCGGATGTTTTTGTTCCAGATTTTTAATCATTTCCGACTTTCCTCTCGCGCTCAATCTCTGAAAAACGGACAAAGCGTTCTGGAGTCCTCCCATCACGCCGGAAAGTCTCGTTTCCAGTTCATCTTTAAACTTAAGCACGACATCGTTTTCAAGAAATCTCATTTTTGAAAGCCCGGCGACCACATCCGCGGCGAAATCCGGCGGGAGTCTGGCAAAAAAATCTTTTTTCACATCTTCCCTCAGATGATCCGCCACTATAGCCACATTGGAAGGGTCTTCATTGACCATAATGCTGACAAGAGCGTCTATCTGATGCGGTTTGATATCAAAATAAATTTTATCGTCAGAAACTCGCGGTTCATGTTCTTTCTTTTCTTTTTCGTCTTTTTTTTCCTCTATAAACGAAAGTGTTCCAAGATTTTGATTCTGTCCGGGCAAAGGCGAACCGCCCGCCAAATCCATGGTTATCTGATGAGACTGCTGAACTTTTGTCATAGTGTTCATGGCGCCGGCCAATTTTAAAAATCCCGCCGCCACAACAAGGAGACCTATCACGCCCAATATGCTCAGAATGACGTATTTTACTATAAAATTCATGGATTCCGGGTTATACCATATCGTTTTCCAAAAAGGAGCGAATATCGCTCTCACAACTACCATTTCATCTCCCCTTTTCCTGTCCAGAGTAAGAATTTCGGATACCATATTTTGAATATTAAGAATTTCTTCTTCGCTTAAACTCTTGTTTACCAATATCGTGGCTTTTATTTTCTGTATAAAAAAACGCGGATAAGAGAATTGTTTCACGTATGATTTGTTTTCATTTTTAGATTCCGCGCCGGGAATACCGAAACCCGGCATCAAATATTCAATGGCGCTTATGTCTCCTGCTTCCCCTTCCATCTTAAAAGATGTTTTTTCTTTCTTTTTATCCTTTTCATATTCAACTTTTTCAGTCTTTGTAAAATCCATTACCGTTTCAATTATCACTTTCGCCTGATTCGGCCCCAGTATTTTAACCAAAACATCGTCTGCTTTTTTCGCCAAAAATTCTTCGTATTTGGCTTTATATTGAAACGGCAAGTCATCTTGAGAATATATACTCATGACGGGAAAAAACAAAAACAATAAAAACACTAATGTTATTTCGCGCATAAATCCTCGCTTATTGTACATAATAAGCCATTCATAATCCTTTCAAGAATATTAAACAATTATTTCTTATAGTCAGTTGCTATTACACTGGAGTATCCGGTATTTGGCGTTCGGTTAACGGCGTCCCGTGGCGCCGTTATTTATTAAAAGCCTTCAATCTCCTTTCCACCATTATGGGAATACTGCCTTTCATCATTTCAAGAACTCCCTCCAAAATCATTATTTTCATTTTCACTCGCATTATGGACTTTATTCTTATTTTCCCCGCTATCGGTATAAAAACGAGATTGGAAAAAATGATTCCGTAAAATGCGCTCGTTATCGCTACCGCCATAGCCGGGCCCACGCTTTCCGGATTTGAAAGTTCTTTTAGCACCGCTATAATTCCTATCAAAGTGCCTACCAAACCAAACATAGGAGAGAGCAGAGACATCGTTCTGAAAACATTGCTTATCTCGTTGGCTTCGTCAAAAGAATAATTTATCTCGTCCTCAATCACTTTTTTGACGAATTGCGAATCGCTGTATTCAATGGCGGCTTCGCATACTTGTTTGAGAAACCCGCCCGCCATATTCTCATCTACATCTTTAAAGACTTTGAATCCATTTCTTTTAACATTTTCCGCCAATTCCACCATATACAAAATTGTTTTATCAGCAGATTCGGAGTCGCTTCCCCAAAAAATCAATTTCAATCCATCCAGAGATTTTTTTATATACTTAAAAGGCGTGTTTATCAGGGTGGCGGCCAGAGTCCCTCCGATGACAATGAGAAAAGCGTGAATATTTAGAAAAACTTTGGTGAATTCGCCTAAAATTACGCCCGCTCCAAATATAATCGCGAATATAGTTATTCCGCTTAAACTCATTAAGTCCATGTTTCTCCTTAACTGCAATTCCCTATTTCGCTATTGGCTATTTTACGCCATTGGCACCTTAAAAATAAAAGTGGAGCCTTTGCCGAGCCCCTTGCTGTTAACCCAGATTTCTCCTTTATGCGCGTGAACAATCTCTTGCGCTATGGACAAACCGAGTCCCCAACCTTTTTCTCTCAAATTCTCGTCTTTTTGATGTTGTGCTTGATAAAATTTTTCAAAAACTTTTTGAATATCGCTCGGATGCAGCCCAATACCCGAATCTTTGACTATAGTCAAAACACTCTGCCCTTCTTTTCTGAACATAAGTTCAACAGTCTTGCCAGCTGGAGTAAATTTAATCGCGTTATTAAGCAAGTTCATAAGAACCTGAGAAAGTCTAAATCTGTCTCCGTTCACATAAATTCCTTCCAGCAAAGGATGTTCAATTAAAATTACTCCCTGTTTTTCCGCATGCACTCTCATTGAAGGCAGGATGTAAGTCGCCGCATCGGGAAAGTGAAAAAGGCTTTTTTCTATTCTTAGTTTTCCAGCTTCTATCATGGCCAAATCCGTCAAATCGGAAACGAGCCTTGCCATGTGTTCGGAAGCCTTTATTACATTATCCGCATATATTTTGCTTTTCTCATCCGTTCTTATTTTCATCAGCAATTCGCTGAAACCTTTAATTGAAGCCAGCGGGCTGCGCACGTCGTGCACAACCATGGATAAAAATTTAGACTTCATATCGTTCAATCTCGCCAATTCCTCATTGCTCAAAGCCAGTTTCTGACTGATAAATTCAAGTTCTTTGCTTCTTTGATATATTTGAGTCTGAGCCATGCCTATTACCTGCATATAATTTTGTATCACCGCGTTTGAAATTTTTTGTCTTGTGTTAAAATAACTTGATTCAAGAAAACCGGTTGTCTTGACAACTGCCAGAAAGGCGCCTCCAAGAACCAGCATCAATACCGGTATCCCTATGACAAAAAATATTTCCATATAAGTGTAAAGTATATAGCACTACTCCGTTAATTGCGGAAGTGGATTGCCCCATAAAGGATCACCCCCGCTTATTCTCCCCCTTAAACAAAGGGGGAGACGGAGAGGGGGTAAATCCACTTATCATTCTGCCTTATCTTTCATCCATCCTTTTTCTTTCAAAAACTCCAAGGTAGCCCCGTCTGAGGGATTTATCTCAACCGCTTTCAAATACGCTTTTTTCGCTTTTTCATAATCTCCGAGCATATAATAAGCCGAACCTAACCTTGACCAGACGATATAATTTGAGTCGTCAATCAAAATAATTTCCTCGCATTCCCGAACGACCTTGTTAAACTCCCTGGTGTAGAAATAACTTGCCGAACTTTTAGATTTTTGCGTTATCCAGGACTTTTCCGGCAATATTGCGTCTCTTGTGACGCCTCTTCCCAAAAATTTGCAAATAGCGTTCAACAATTCCTCATAAATTGTATTTCCATTTAGGTCCGTTCCATAAGTTATATGAGCAAGAAGATACGCCTTGTCGTTTTCGCCATTTATAAAATTTCTTATGGTTCTGTGCGCCAAATCCGCCTGTTCTCCGCCGCCTTTTAAAACCCCGAGTTTTTCGGGCATTTCCTCAAATTTCATTTCCTTGTTTATCTCGCTTAGATTTTTTTCTATTTTCCCCCATTTGTCATTTCTCAAATTCGGCTCCAGATTAAAAGCTTTCTTTAAGTTTTGTTCGGCCGATAGATAGTCGCGTTCTACAATATTCTTTTCCGCCAATTTAGTAAAATCCGCGGCGAATGTTTGAAGCTCTTCAATTTTTTCTCTGGGAGCGACAACTTTAGCGTCTTCAACCCTCATAATTTCGCCTTTTAAAGGCTGTTTCTCTTTTTTATATCCGAATCTCGCCAAAATTCCTATTTTCTGCATATTGCCCAATTCGCCGAAAGGAGTCATGGAATAATCAATGTCCACAAAAGAAAGCCTGAAACCCACGCCAAATCTGAATTTTGAACCTATGTATTTATTGGTTTCATATCCAAATCTCACCCCCAACAGTTGAAAGAGAAAATATTCCGCGCCGAAACAAATTTTATATTTATCATCAACCGCGAAAACATTATCCAAAGCGAGTATTAATTTATGGCTTCCCCATGGATGCATATGCCACGAAGAGCCCAAAATAAAAGACATTGGCAAAGGAGAAGACTCTTTATCAAACTTAAGTCCTGGCCCTATATTTTTGGCGACGGCGGAAAATCTGAATTCTTGCGCCTGAATTTTTTTAAGCCAGTATTTATCAGGGCGCAAAGCGTAAACTGCCCCTAAATCAAAAGCAAAAGTTCTTGCTGAGACATTGTCCAATTTTTCATTTATATATTTAAACGTTCCCCCGGCGTTTAAAACCGGCCTTTCAATCTCGTCTTTTGTCAGAGTTTTCCCGTAAGAAAAGCCCAGAGAGAAATCTCCCGCGTCTATATTCCATTTCGTTGTTCCGACGGCGTCATAACCGTCTATATTGCCATAAGATAAACCGTTGTAGTTCAAAGTAAACACATTTCCGGGTTTATAAGGGTAAGCGAAAACAAGATATTGATGTCTAATCCCTTCAAACGACAAATTATAGGTAGTGCCAAACTGAAAGTTTTCAACATCACTCAAACCAGCTGGATTAAAATAACTTGCGTAAGCGTCGTCGGTTATTGAACTGAAAGCGTCCGCCATAGCCGAGCCCCTTGGACCAGGAGAATAATTTAAAAACAATCCTCCGCTTGAACCCGGACTTCCGGCTTTCAACAAGGAAAAGCCGAATAGCAAAACCCCGGCTGCCGATAAGATAAAAGCACGTCTCCATGTTTTATTCATATTAATATTTTACAATGAAAGAGCGCTGCAATCCTGAAAAAATTATGAATAAACCCGAAGGCTACAATTGCGGCTTTCCGGTTATCTGCCGCCAATAAAATAGAACCGTCCCATTTTCCTATTTTCCTACCCCCCTAACCCCAGATTTTCCCAATGAATATTTTTAATGCCATGAGGCATAGGTAAGTCTTGCGAGCAATTTGTGATAAGACGGCCAGGCCCTCCGTCTTTTTCCAGCGCCAGCCAGTATGCCAGATTTTTAAAAAACTGCGGCCGAATAATGGAGGACAATTTAATCTCATAAGGAATAAACCTTCCATTTTCCCTGGTTATTAAATCTATTTCCACTCCGCTCTGGGAACGCCAAAAATAAAGTTCCGGCTGTATTCCTTCGGCTAATTTTTTTTTAAGTATCTCGGATACTACTGCATTTTCAAACAGCGCCCCGGCCAACGGGGAATTCAGAAGGGTTTGTGCGTCCGGCATCCTTAAAAGATAATTCAATAGCCCCATATCGTAAAAATACAATTTAGGCGATTTTATTATCCGTTTTCCGTAGTTATTGTAGAGCGGAGGCAGGAGATAAACGATATAACTTGCCTCAAGAGCAGATACCCACCTTTTCACAGTAGGCACGCTTATGCCCATCTCAGCTGAAATCCCGGAAAGATTAAGTATCTGCCCCGCGCGGGCGGCAAGCAAGCGGAGAAACTGTTCAAAATCTTTGAGGTCGTTTACATTAATCAATGCACGCAAATCCCTTTCCAGATATGTCTGAAGATAACTGGAAAACCAGATTGTTCTGTTTATATTTTTCTTCACACAAAGTTCGGGATAGCTGCTTGAAAACATAAAATCCCCGAGATTCTTAACATCTTTTCGTTCCTGGAGATGGAACGGCGGAAGAACAAGAATAGCGGCCCTGCCTGCAAGAGATTCCGAAACATTTTTCATAACGGAAAACTGCTGTGAGCCGGTAATAAACCATTGCCCCGGAATCCTTTCCTTGTCTATGAAGATTTTTAGATACGTTGTAATAATGGGAAGATACTGAATCTCGTCAAGGACAAGCGGTTTTTTGCGCGACTGAAGAAAAAACAATGGGTCTTCCATTATCAGCAAACGCACATCGGGATTTTCAAGAGTAACAATGCGGTCTGGATCTTGGATAATATGTTTAAGAAGCGTGCTTTTACCTGATTGCCGAGGACCTGTAATGACTACAGCCGGAAAAGTGGTCCTGACCTGTTCAATTGTTTTTTCTATCAATCTTTTTATATACATATTAAGGTATTTTAATATATAATATTATAATAGTCAAGCAGACAAAAATTCAAAACCTGATCCCACAACATCCCCTCCTTCCTTAAAAAAGCAGCCTATGTCCCCTTTATTCTTTATTTGTCGCTGGACGACGCTTTGCCTATTATAGCCGCTTTCTCCACAAGGCCGAAGCGGCTGCTGTCAAGCGAGCCTTCGGCAAGATTCCCAAGCAAAAGATAACTGTTTGCGGGAATTACGCCTTTGTAATCCCGTTCATAAAGCGAAAGCATCTGTTTTCTTTTCCCGCTGAATTTATACGGCCGGCCGGCTGAATTTTTAAGTTCGGCGCCGTTTATCAGCAGCAGGGTGCCGCCTTCCTCCAGGTCTTTTAATTCAAATCTGTCGCCTGGCACGGCGCGCACGATATTTATAATGGGGTCAGTGCGGGAAGCTGCGCGCAAAACCGCTATATCTCCACGTTGTATTTCCCGCGTGTCATAAAAACCGTAATATATTTTCACGCTGTCCCTGTCGTTAAGAAGCGGGCTTAATGAATTGCATCCTTGATTTCTTTATGTTTTTACAAACAAATCATATCAGGTTTTCATTGGCAATCGATGCCTTTTTTCCTCTTTATTTTACTCCCCTTACGCCATATTATTTACAAATGACCCCATAATTTAAGGGTAATTTATAAAAATCATCTAAATATTTAAATCCTGCCTCAAAACTCGGGAGGTGGATTTTTAAATCATTTTTCTTCCCTAATCCGTCAACGTAATATAATCCCAGCCTCTTGTTGCTCCATTGCATATATAGAGTCTGTTATTTGTTGTGTCAATACTGAATCGTCCTCTCTCAGCATCCGCATCACAATCCGCGGCTGGAGGAACTCCGGCGTTGTTATCCTCAAACTGCGCATACTTCCCATCAGGAACATGAAGAGTACTTTGAGGACTCGTCGTACCGATGCCGACGTTGCCTGTTGTTGAAATCATTACCCTGTAATTCCCGCCCGCATCCGTAAACCCTGCTATCGCTGAATTACTGTCACTGCCTCTGAATGTTGAACTGCCGCCTACTACCTCAAACCTGCTTCCCGGCCCCGTCGTCCCGATGCCGACATTGCCGTTATTGAGAAAAGTAATTATCGCTGTACCGGCATAATTGCTAATAACACCATTAGGAATTACGTCTTGAGTCACGCCATAATAGAAAGCATTTCCGGAAGAATTCATGGCTCCAAACTGATATGAGTTATTCGATTTGACCAGTGTCCGTATATCGGCGCTACCATCGCCGACTTGCAATTTCGCTCCAGGATCCGTGGTCCCAATGCCGATGTTGCCGGCGAAATAGTTGTTTCCTGTGCCGCTGGAGATCAGCACGCCTGTCTGGCTGATGTTTCCGGCCACAGTCAGTTTCTGGTCCGGCCCCGTCGTCCCGATGCCGACATTGCCGCTGTCCTTTTTGATTATTAAACGAACCAATGAGTCATTCGTCGCCAATACCATGTCATAAATGCCTTTGGATGTCATTATGAACTGGCCACTGCCCCAAGTGATTCTCCCTGTGCTGCCGTTGTTGAAGTCGGTGAAATCATTTAAATTAATAGGACCTTGGACATCCAGTTTATAGGCCGTTGCTGTTGTGCCAATGCCAAGATTACCCTGGGTTACAAACACATGCGTGCCCAAGTAGATGCCTTGGCCGCTTGCAGTCATTGTGGCGATGTTGGTTATATTAAATCCAGCCATGCTTAATGTAGTTGTTGCTATGTGATTTCCTAAATTGTCACCCGCACCACTGGCTGGCGTTTGCCATGTTGCCAAACCCGCTGCATCAGAGGTAAGAACCTTATTTGCGCCAGGCGTTCCGCCGGTGATTTTAATCTGACCGGCTACTTCAAGTTTTGCTAATGGGTCGGTCGTTCCGATTCCCACGTTGCCGATGGACAAATTACCGTATACTAAATTACCGATGTTCATGTGGTCATTTGTCGTTGCCAAGGGAGCATCTGTATTGTAACCGATGATTATATTCCTTGAACCTGTGGTTAAACTGTCCCCTGACTGAAATCCCAAAAGCAAATTATCGCTTCCAGTGGTTAGGTTATAGCCTGCCTTATATCCCATAATCGTTGAGCTTGAAAAAGAATTAGCACTACCAGCAGAACCGCCAGCAAGAGAGCCAAATATACAATTATAGTTACCTGTTTGATTTCTTAAGCCTGCATAATAACCCACAATAGAGTTATAAGAGCCTGTAGTGTTTTCGTAGCCTGCATAAGCACCTAAAATGGAGTTCCCCCCACCTTCAGTGTTAAGGTAGCCTGCAAGAGAACCTACAAAGGCGTTCATACCGCCTGTAGTGTTAGCGCGGCCTACATAAGAACCAAAAAAGGCGTTATTAGCGCCCGTAGTATTATATAGGCCTGTGTTAAGACCAAAAAAGGCGTTCTCACTGCCCGTAGTGTTATTGTAGCCTGCATTATAGCCTGCAAAAGTATTAGAGTTCCCGGTATTTATCCTACCTGCATTTTGTCCTATAAAAGTGCTATTTAAAGCAGAAGAACTTCTAAGTACAGTAACACCATCTATTTTGTATCCCTCTGTACTTTTTACATCTATATATCCATTAAAAGTAGAAGTTGAGACATTTATTATTCCATAATTAGCCATGTTTAATGTTGTCGTGGCCGTATGATTGCCCAGATTGTCGCCGGGTCCCGCTGGGAGATTGGTAAGCCCTGAGCCGTCGCCCAAAAGTTTTACCGCTTTAAACACGCCGGTAGCCGACATAGAGCCGACTATCACGCCTGAACCGTCCCGCCAGATTTGCGCCATCTGATTTGCAGCAGTGCCGGTGGAAACAATGTCCAGCGCGGCCTGCGGCGCGCGGGTGCTTATCCCTATGGTCTTTGCTGACAAGTCGCCGTAAAGTACGCCGCCGATGTTAAGGAAATTATTAGTTGTCGCTAATGGCGCATTTTGGTTATATCCAATAATTATGTTGCCTGTTCCGCTTGTTACATTGTACCCTGCCTGCCAGCCAAAGAAAGTGTTATCAGAACCGGTAGTCAGACCATACCCTGCCTGATAACCCATAATCGTTGAGCTTGAAAAGGAATTCCCGGATACGCCATAAGCAGCTTGATAACCTACAACAGAATTAGCAGAACCTGTTTGATTGAAGTAAAAAGCTTTATAACCGTTCGCGGTGTTATCGGAGCCGGTCGTGTTGTAGTAGAGGGCACCCATACCGTTCACTGTATTATAAATGCCGCTCGTGTTGGAGTAGAGGGCAGCATAGCCGTTCGCGGTGTTGTAATTGCCCGTTGTATTGAAGTAGAGAACAGAAACGCCGTTCGCTGTGTTACCATTACCGGTGGTGTTGGAGCGGAGTGCAAAATAACCGTTCGCCGTGTTATTATTTCCGTTCGTGTTGGATGTTCCTGCATAATTTCCGATAAAAACATTATAATCCCCGCCTGTTATATTGCTGGTTCCTGCATATACGCCGTAAGCAATACTGTCTATACCGGGCAATACAGCCACCATTGTGCTGCCCTTTATTTGAAAGGCAGCTGCGCTGATGTGGCTGGAGGTGTTCACGCCGTAAGCGCCCATCTGTAAGGTTGTCGTAGCCACATGATTTCCCAAATTGTCGCCCGAACCTGCCCCGGGAGTCTGCCAGCTGGCTAAACCATTTGCATCTGATGTTAAAACTTTGCCCGCTCCCTGGCTGGCATCCACAATCTTTACTTGTCCTTTAACTTCCAGTTTTGTGCTTGGATTCGTGGTTCCGATGCCGAAGTTGCCCTGCGTTACAAAAACATGCGTTCCTAAATATACTCCCTGCCCGCTTGCCGTAATCGTAGCAGCTTTAACAATATTAAACCCGGCCATATCCAAAGTTGTTGTGGCAATATGACTGCCTAAGTTATCGCCAGGTCCAGCTGGAAGATTGGTAAGCGCTGAACCGTCGCCATAATACTTGGCAGCCGAGGAGAACCCTACTATATAGACATTCGTGCTGAATGTTACGCTTGCTACGGTTGTGGTTATTGAACTTACTGTGATGGTTGAAACGCTCGTAATATTAAATCCCGCCATGTTCAATGTTGTCGTAGCCACATGATTGCCAAGGTTATCGGCGACTGCTGCCGTGCCCCATGTGGCCAGGCCTGCAGCGTCTGATGTAAGCACCTTGCCTGACCCGGGGGATCCGCCGGTTATTTTTACCTGGCCGGCGATATCAAGTTTTGCTCCAGGACTTGTCGTTCCGATTCCTAAGTTGCCCTGGGTTACAAACACATGCGTTCCTAAGTAAATCCCCTGCGTCTGCGCGGTTATTGTGTCCACATTGACAATGTCAAATCCTGCCATGCTTAAATTCTGCGAGGCTGTATGATTGCCGAGATTGTCGCCGGGTCCTGCTGGGAGATTGGTAAGCCCTGAACCGTCGCCGTAATACTTGGCGGCCGAGGAGAAACCCACTATATACATATTGGTGGATACGCGCACGCCCGCGCCAAGAGAAGAAAGCGCTTCGGAAGACACCAGCACATTGTCCGCCAGCCGCAGTTGCGCGGCAGACACGCCTGTGCCTGTTGCCGTGAAAGAGGAAGCGCTTACGTTACCGCTGTTAAGAATACCAAAGCCAGCCATTTTCAGTGTTGTGGTAGCCACATGATTTCCCAAATTGTCGCCAGACGGCAAACCTGAAGTTCCGGATATGTCCCCAAATAATTTAATGGCATGTAAATCGCCGTTTAAATAAGCATGGGTTGAAATATATACCCCGCCATAGTTTGCCGCAGCGGCTGATGAGACCGCTATATTTGTTCCGTATTCTATCCTTGCAATTTTTGCGCCTAAAGCGCTTGTAGCAGTAAAAGAAGACGCGGTTATCTGACCGGTTAATGTAATGTCTCCTGTAACAGTGTGAGACCCAAGGTTTGTTATGGCATCGCCGCCTCCTTGTGCATGGGTAGTTGCGTGTGGAGCGCCAGAGCCTGCGGTTGATGTCCACCCGGAACCATTGTAGAATTTGAGCGTATTTGTGGCAGTATCCATCCATAGGTCTCCAAGGGACGGCGACGAAGGCTGGGTTGCAGAAGTGGTATATTTTTTTCCTGAATGAAGCAGGGTATTGATGGAATAAATGGACGAATTTATTTTTTCGCGCGGACTTAATTTCACGCCTTGTATTTCCATTTCAAGCCATAATTCCTTATTCCAGTCTTGAGTATTTATGTTTGGCTCAAGTTCAAGCCTGAAAACTCCGGTTGAAATTGACACGCTTTCAGGATTGCTTGTCCATAATGCCGCGGGAGCATAAGAAGAATCATACACGCTAAAAGATATGGTTCTATTTCCGTTTATAAGTATGCCGTCCTGACGGATATTGCCCTGATAGGTGAATTTTATGGGGGGGTCGGCATAGAGGAATGATATAGGGGAGAGGTTATGGGGAAGTAGAGGAAATAGATAAGAAAAGATAAAAAAGGTAAAAAACATAATTTTTAAAGCAAAACTATAAAGACTTGTTATTTTATTTTTTATATTTTTCATATGAATTGCCTCATTTTCAGCCGTTATAAATCAAAATAACAGATTATGCGCTTTTGCGTTTTGTGCGTTAGGGCTCGTGACAGAATAATATGAACATTTGGAGGCTCAGATTTGGATTGGATGCAAGGCGCGACGAATGAGCATAGCATAGGCTATGTGAATGAGGAGCAACGCAGCAGACGGCCAAATATGAGCCTCCCCAAAGGGGCTGGCCGCTTTTCGGCTGCAACTGCGTCGTTCGTCGCTTACATATCAAACGATATGCTCGCTCCTCACTTCTTGCCCCGCATCATGTGCGGGGTCGGCTCAGCCAAATGTTCATATTATTCTGTCACGAGCCCTTATCTTATTATCACCAATTTTCCGGTTTTGCTGTTTCCATTTGAGATAATGCGCCAAATATAAACTCCGCTTACAGCCTTTTCCCCAGACGCATTTTTCACATCCCATTTTATTTTTGAAACGACTAAATTTAGAGGTATTTCAATTTTTCTTACCAGCCGGCCGTCAATGGTGTAAATTTCAATGCTCCCTGTTTGGGGAATATTGGCGAATGTTATGCCTTCGGCTTCTGTTCCAGTTTGACCCGCGCTGTTTCCGGCGTTGGGGCCGTTTGGCCGGAAAGGCACAGGATAGGCGAAAACATCTTTGACGATGTCGTCTATCTGCCCTATAACGGCGTAGATTGACGGCCGGGTAAAAGCAAATTTTATATAAGTTTGATTAGCGTTAAGCTCATTATTAAAGGTTTTAAGCCACATACTGGTATCCTCGTCAAGCACGTATCCTCTCAATGTGGAGAATCTCACCGGAGGATTTGTTCCGTCCACATTGCCGTCGCCATTGGCGTCTTGAACCTTGAAAGAAATCTCCCCTTTGTGTTTAAAATCGCCTTTGTAGAAATTTTCCTCATCCATAAAATACAATTCATTGAAGATCAGCGGATATGCAAGATTTCCCTTTCTTATTTGTATTTTTGAATTGGCTTCTTCCACTTTTTCTTTCTTAGAACTTTTATTGGCGTCGTCGTTTAAAAATATGTCAAAAACATTTTTATCAACATAATTCGGCGGAACATTTAATTTTATTGACGAGTTTTCAAAATTTACCGGCATGTTTTTTTGATACATGAAATAAGGAGGATTGTAAAAACCGCTTCTGTTTGCAAAACCGGCGTTTTTGCTTATGTCCGACGGGGAAGAAGCGATATTTTGTCCGGCTGCTCCTCTTGCCTCATAATTGTTTGCGGAAAGATATTGACCGCCGCTGTTTATGGCGGAAGATAACAATTCATAACCCGAACCGTATGAAATCAACGCATGAGCATTGGTAATAGCGGCAAATGATAGGAGCGTGACGAATGATAAGCGGCAAGCGAAGAGCGGATAGCGGCGAGTAAACATTCTTCTGCCATGAGGGGTGAAGAAACGCGGTTTATTTAATTTTGCAGTCATGCGGATATTATAATATAATAAATTCGGAAAATCCTGAAAAAATTATGAATAAATCGGAGAGACTTCATATTGCAGTAGTTGAAGATGACAGGCGAATGTCTTTCCTGATTGAATCCGTTTTAAATGAAGAAGGATTCAATAAAATAAACATCTGCCGCGATATAAGCGAATCTTTTAATTATTTGAGGCAGAATCAACCTGATATAATGATTCTGGATTTAAAATTGCCAGACGGCAATGGTATTGAAATTCTGAAATATGTGAGAAAAACGCCGGATCTTCAAAAAATGCCGGTCATTGTTTTGACGGGTGACGAAGATTTAGCTACAAAAAAACTCGTTTTTGACGCGGAAGCCGACATTTATCTGACCAAACCCATAGATTGCAAGGAATTGATTTTGTGGATAAATTCCATATTCAGGCGGTTGAAAGAATCGCCCTATCCGGACGATTCGTGTATCGTTGTCGACTCGGTTTCAGAATTAAAAATAGACAAGAATCAACATTTAGCGCATTATAAAGGCGAATTGATTGAGAATTTGACAAATAGGGAATTTGACTTGTTTTTCGCTCTCGTAAGGCATTCTCCGCACATATTTTCAAGAAAAGACATAATTGAAAAAATCTGGAAAACCTGTTCGGTTGAAAATCTTGCGGACATACATCTTCACAATCTTAAAAAGAAACTGCCAGCCGAAATTTCAAGAAAAATAACAGCGGTTACCGGCAAGGGTTTTAGATATATTAGTTCGTAAGCGCACCAGCATACGCCTTTTCATCTTCACACTTTCTGGCCATTTTGTCCGTTGCCTTCTGAAAGCTTATACGGTTCTTAAGAAAATCTTAAATTTCGCTTAAGAATAAATTCAGCAGACAAAGAAATACTGATTTTTATATATTCATTATTGTATGATGCCTATTATTTACAGCGTATTGTCGGATAATATTCTAACGAAAAAATGGCAGGAATTTTTCGCCGCCGAAAATTTTAAATTTAAAACTTTTAAAAATTTGCTCCGGTACGAGGAAGAAATTGAAATATGCCAAAATAATATTTTTTCAATCATTGAAATTCATCCGGAGATATGCAGCTATGAAAAAGCCGAAGATTGCCTGCGGCGCAAAAAGGGCGTTCTTTTTTTCGCCGTCGGAAGCATTCCTGTGAATGATTCCATGATAGCAGATTTGCTTTTGAAGGGAGCTGACGACTATATAATCCTGACCATTGCCCCAAGAGTGCTGGCGGCGAAAATCTTCGCTTATATAAGAAGAATAAAATTACAGCTTATTCCCATGGAGGAAATCGCCCGGACATGCGATAGAAAGTTGGAAGTCAATTTAAAAGAGATGTTTGTCGCCGTCAAACATAAAGGTAAAATAAAGCTAACAAAAAAAGAAGCCGCAATTTTGTATTTATTGGTTTCAAACGAAAATAAAATCGTGAACAGGGAATCTATTCTTAGAACCATATGGAAGGAAAAAGCGGAAAGAATCAATTCCCAAACTCTGGATAAATATATAGAATTTATCAGGAAGAAATTAGACTCGCTCTGCGGAAACATAAAAACCATTTATGGCCGCGGCTATATGTACAAGAGCGAAATAGTAAATAGCAAAGTAACTAAATGGGGGACAAGGAAATAGCGAACGGCAAGCAGGGGAAAGCGAGCGTATGAGAATACTAATTGTTGACGATGATAAGGTCTTTAAGGATCTGGTTGAAGAAGTTTTAAAAGAAGCCGGCTATGAAATATTAAGCGCTGAAGACGGGTTGGCCGGTTGGAAACTCCTTAAGGAAAAAGGCGCGGACATGGCGGTTTTAGATGTGAATATGCCTGTGATGACCGGTTTTCAACTTTTAAATAAAATCAGAGGGAATGATAAGTTTAAGAATATACCGGTGCTAATGCTAACTATAAGAGCTTTCGCTGAAGATCAAATACAAGGATATGAGATTGGAGCCGACGATTATCTGACAAAACCTTTTAGCAATGACATTTTAGTCGCAAAAATTAAAGTTTTGGAAAGGAGAATAATAAAATAAATGTTCTACAACTTCGGTAGCGTTTAAGGGTGCGGGAAAAGTAATGATAGAAATGGAAATAGCGCGGCAGACTAACCGAAAGAAAATACTGGTCGCCGACGATGATCCGCGAAATCCGAAGGAAAAGCGTGTATTAAAGCGTAAGAACGCATGTAATCCGCGCAAAACACGTTCTTTGGCATAATCAGCAGAACAAGAAATGAAATATTTTTTAACTTCACGATTATTCAATGAGTAACTGAGTAACGAGAGAATTCATGCCATAATTCCAAGATAAACAATCCGGACAATGCCAGTACAAAAGTATGGTGTTCCCTGTTGCGTATCCACTGAGACAACGACCAATTTGAGCGCATGTCGGCCGGCTTCGGAAAAAATCCGGAAATGTTTCTGGTATATCTGTTCCATTCCTCGCCGAATATTTGAGCAAGCGATTTTTCTTCATCTCGGATTTTCGGCAAATATACCGCAAAAATTACCAGAAGGATAATCAATATGTTTTCACCGTCGTCAATAATGGCGCAGAATCCTAATGCCATCAGAAGCGAGCCGATGTATAGCGGATGTCTTGTGAGAGCGTAAGGGCCGGTAGTTGATAAAACTTTATCTTTTGAAATGATGCCTGCGGCCCATGACCTCAGGAAAGTTCCGCATACGACAAAAAACAAACCGATTGCCCCGAGGAAATCATGAAACCCGTCCACGTCATGCGGGACAACGCCTTCAACAATGTCTTCCAGTAACAGTATGATTACCAATATGGTTGATAATCTGACGCGGTTGCGCTTAAGAAAGCCGGCGGAAGCTTTAAAAAATGAAAATATTTTATTCATTTACTGGAATTGGCTCCGGGACTAGGATTCGAACCTAGACAAAACGGTCCAGAGCCGTTTGTGCTACCGTTACACCATCCCGGAATTTTTATTAATTTATCAGTATTTGATATTATATTAAAAGAAAAAGCAGAAATAAATTTTGATTGGTGAATCTCTGACGGGGCGTAGCTCAGCTGGTTTAGAGCGTCCGGTTTGGGACCGGAAGGTCGCTGGTTCAAATCCAGTCGCCCCGATAGAGTAAACCCCCAAACCCAACCATTGAAACGCTAAGCAAGATTGCCAAAGCGTTAGAAGTCGGGGTTGATGATTTGTTAAAATAAACTTATGCAACAGACAAAACTTCTTACAATCAAAGAGGCCAGCCAATGGGCGAGCGACTTTCTCAAAAGAGATGTTAGCGAATCCAATATTTCGTATTTAGTCCAATATGGCAAGGTAAGAAAGCATAATGGCGGAAATTCCGTGCTTGTGGATATGGGCGACCTAAAACAGTATTACGATTCTTATCGCGGCTGGCGAGAGATAAATTATAAAAAACGACTTGGAAACAATTTGAATTGGGCTTTATCTTTTGACCATCTCCGCGAGAAAGACACAACAAAACACGTCCACCGCCTACATCCATACAAAGGCAAGTTTATCCCGCAACTTGTTCAGTATTTTATTGATGACCACACGGACGATTTTAAAAAGGATATCTACTTCAAAGCTGGCGATATACTTCTTGATCCGTTTTCTGGCTCCGGCACAACACTTGTGCAAGCGCATGAAATGGGTATGCATTCAATAGGTATTGATATTTCTCATTTCAATTGCATGATTACGGAAACAAAATTGCTTCCCTACAATTTTAATTTACTTGATGACGAAGTAAAAAAAGTAAAGCAAGCTATCGCAAACTACGAAGCAGACAGCAAAATTTCAGCTTTTGAGAACGAGCTACTAATGAGAATGGCCGACTTTAATAATAAATATTTTCCAAGTCCAGAATTCAAATATAAAGTCCAAAGAGGACAGATAGACGAGAATAAACACGCAGCGGAAAAAGAAAAAGAGTTTCTAAAAGTCTATAACGACCTTGTGAAAAAATATGGCATTGAACTCAATCATTTTTCCGCCCAAAACTTTTTGGATAAGTGGTATATCAAAAATGTCCGAAGAGAGATTGATTTTGCTTTTGAACAAATTAAAAAGATAAAAGACGTTAAGAATAAAAAGATTTTGGCGGTAATTTTGAGCCGGACAATTAGGTCATGCCGCGCTACGACACATTCAGATTTGGCCACGCTTAAAGAACCGCAAGTAACGACTTACTATTGTTGGAAGCACAAAAAGATTTGCAAACCACTTTTCTCAATAAAAGAGTGGTTTGATCGTTACGCGGTTGATACGGTGTATCGGCTCAAAACTTTTGCAAAATTAAAGACGGACTCTTATTACTCCGTTCTTCCAGCGGACTCCCGAACAGTGGATATTTTCAAAGAAGTAGAGAAGAGAAATAAAAAATTCCATGAGATTTTGAAGAAACAAAAAATCAATGGTATTTTTACTTCACCGCCGTATGTTGGCCAGATTGATTATCATGAACAGCACGCTTATGCTTATGATCTTTTCGGATTTGAGCGCAGAGATGAGCTTGAAATAGGGCCCCTTTATAAAGGGCAGGGCGCAGAAGCGCGAGCGTCTTATGTTGAGGGAATTTCAAAAGTTCTGCTCAACTGCAGAAAGTTTTTGGCGAATGATTTTGATGTATTTCTTGTTGCGAATGATAAATACAATCTTTATCCGGCTATTGCCGAGCAATCTGGGATGAAAATCATCAATCAATTCAGGCGGCCGGTATTAAATAGGACCGAACGGGATAAGTCGCCCTATTCGGAAATAATCTTTCACTTAAAAAATGAAAAATAATATAGCACTAACAACACAACAAAGTAAGCAGATTAAAGAGTATTTGGTGGAAAAAATTCGCCAGAAATTGGCAATTTATGATCCGGAAACGAACTCAATGCCATTTCATTTTCGTCTGCTCGGCAAAGATAGAATGGCGTTATTTTCTTTTATTCAGTCAGTGAATACAATGCTCGGCACATCAATTTTTGAGCAGGTTGGAAAAATAATTGCCGAGCCAAGAGCAAAACGCGCAATCGGGCAATATAAAGAATTTGAAGGATATATTAGCAATGAGGCAGTTTTGAAAATTGATAGCATAATGCGTGAGTTGCGCTCTGCTTCACGAACGCCAGACAAGGAAAAAGAAACAAAAGAAGTGTTGGCCGTTGCTGACAAGGGCGAGATGGGAAAGAAACTTAAAAAGCGCGTTGATCTTTTTGTTGAGATGAAAGACGGAACAGAATATTACTTTGAACTTAAAACCGCGAAACCAAACATCAACGAATTTACTGGCATTAAAAAGCAAATGCTTGATTGGATTGCAATGCACGGCAGTGAAAAACCGAAAGCGAATGTTAAAACGATTGTTGCTATTCCGTATAATCCCTACGAACCAAAGCCATACGAGCGATGGACGCTACAGGGCCTTTTTGATTTGAAAGAAGAAGTTTTAGTTGGCGTTGAATTTTGGGATTTACTCGGTGGCAAGGGCACATACGAAGATTTGCTGAAAGTTTTTGAACAGGCAGGATTAGAACTTTACGACGAGATAGGAAAGAAAATGAAAAGTTTGTAGCAGATAATAAGACAGCAATTGACGAACGAAAAGCAAAATTGACCGAGGGAGAAGAAAAGGACGCTTTCCTACTTATATTGACTCCGGCAAAAGAAGTTAATTTTTACGGAGAATCAAAGGAAAAAATCGCGAGTATTGCGGCGGAGTATCAGGCAGAAAACCGCTATGTTTCAGAGGATTACTACAAGATTTTGAGTTATTACTCTCTCGTCAATAATCCCCAAAACAATTTCACTTTCCGGAAAGTTTTGTATTACGAAAATATTGCAGAAGCGAGATTGCATGAATTGATTGAAGGCGCCATGCAAAATAATCAAAACTTTTGCGATCTTGAATCCGAGGAAACTAAAAATGCGATACAAAAATGCAATGAGATTAAGTCAATTTTGGAAGCAGAGGGTCAAACGATAGAGCAAAAAATAGAAAGCATTGCTCATTATATTGCTGTGGCGGATCAAAACCGGCTCAAAGAAGATATTGAAAGAAAGTCCATCAATCAAGAAGAAGTGACGGAAATTGAACATCAAGACGAGGAAGAAGCAGAATTGGAAGAAATTGAGGTAAGAAAGATGGGTGCCGTTGAACTGATGACAATAGTTGGATCAAAGGGGTTATCGGCCGACCATGTGATTATCATTGGCTTTGATAACGTAAATATGAGTTGGATAACAAAAAATGCGTTTTATGTTGCAATGACTCGCGCCAGAAAAAGTTTGCATATCCTTACCGCTCTAAAGTCAGGTGGCGCGAGACAGGCACATGATTTTTTGTGTAATAATTCAAATACTAACCCCACCCACCACCCAATTTGAGGCCCCGTCGCCCGAAAAATCCGCTGGGGGTTTCCAGCAGGCGGGCGGAGCCGCGGGGCGGGTCAATTCCATTCAAAGTAGGTTCGCACTGCGTTCAGTAATTGCGATAGAGTAAACCCCCACGCCAAATTTACTAAAAGTCATCAACTCTAACGCTTTAAAAACGGAGATTTGGCGTGGGGGTAAAATTCAGGGCTGGTAAGTTGTGCCGGTTGTCTGCGCGTTCAGCCGTTCAAGGCGTTCCTGTTCGGCTTTTCTCAGATAATTTGGATTTTTAATGAAGTTGTCAAGCGCCGGGGAAAATCTGCCGGAGCATCTTGAAGGATCGTCGGCATAAGACGAGCGGCAGTAAGCGTAATCCTTTACTATATCTGCCTGCTGTTCCACCGTGTAATCGTTCAGGTCTTTGCCCGGTTCTATTCTGTAATCGTATATTCCGCCCTCCTCCAGTCTTCTGTTGATTACTGATACTCCCTGCTGATGCTGATAAACGTGCGTCATTTCATGTATGAAATTCCCGCGCCTGCTTCCCGCATGATAAGACAAGCTGTAGTCGTGGGAATACCAGGGGTGTCCTGGCGGATAGTAGATGTTGCCGTTGGGAGCCATCACTGTCTGGGAAGGCTGAAAAAAGGCGTATTTGCGGTTGTGTATCCTGACTCTGGAATCATCCACTCCGCTGCCGAAGATTTCGGTCAGAATAGCTGTTTCTCCCTGCGTCAGAGTTCTGCCCGGGTCGGAGGCTTTTGTCTCCTCTATAAGCATTTCATGCGGCTGCGGAACGTATTCGTTTTGAATTGTAACTGAAAAGCCGTTGCTGAATTCAATGTTTTTGAGGGACTCAATATCGGAAGCGGACGCGGGAAGAAAAAAATTGAGAAGTATTGCTGTTATGATTATTGTTTTCATGCGTGTTTTTGTCCTCTGAAAATTTATATGTTGATATTTTACAGGTTTAAAGCATGTTTCGGCAGAGTCAAAAGCCCTTGATTTTGATGGAAAATTTCCTATGATTTTATAGGACTTTTGTCTGTGATAACTGCGGCGCATAGAGCAGCAGTGGATACGGCGCAATCCGAAAATTTTTCGTATAATACATAAAAAGGCAGGAATATGATATCAATAATAATTTTGGTTTCTATTTTTGCGTTATTGCTGGGTTACCGGTTTTACGGCAGGTTTTTAGCCCGGAGAATGGAGTTATCCGACGCAAATAAAACTCCGGCCTGCGTTGTCAACGACGGAGTGGATTTCGTGCCTGCAAAAGCGCGGTTCCTGCTCGGCCAGCATTTTTCAGCCATTTCAGCCGCAGGGCCCATAGTCGGCCCGATTCTCGCCGGACTATATTTCGGCTGGCTGCCCGCTGTTTTCTGGATACTGTTAGGCTCAATTTTTGTGGGAGGGGTTCATGATTTTACCAGCCTTGTGGCTTCTGTCAGGCATAAAGCCGCTTCAATAGGCGAGATAGTGAAAGAGCACATGTCTTTAACCTCCTACCGTTTGTTTCTTGTGTTCATCTGGTTTGCCCTCACTTACGTGATAATCGCTTTTACCGACATCACGGCAGGCACTTTCAAGGCTGTCGTAAACGGGGCGAACATAGGAGCCGGAATAAGCGCTTCTTCCTTGATGTATCTTTTTATAGCGGTTTTTATGGGGATTTTTTTAAAAAATTCCAAAATCAAACTTTCATTTGCCACAGCGATATTCCTGCCGCTGGTTTTTTTAGCAATATGGGCTGGACCAGCCATGCCTTCGGGGGTTCTGGATTTTCTGAATCGGGTTACGGTAAAGCAATGGGACGCGGTTATTCTCGCCTACTGTTTTATCGCCTCAATAATTCCAGTCTGGCTTCTGCTGCAGCCGAGGGGCTATCTGGGCGGCTGGCTGCTTTATTCAGTCCTTTTTGTGTGTCTGACAGGAGGAATTTTCGGCGGGTTTAAGATTGAATATCCTGCTTTAAACCTTGCGGGTCTCAAAGGGCTGGACAATGCCAAAGTTCTGTTTCCCGTTCTCTTTATAACCGTCGCCTGCGGGGCCTGTTCGGGTTTTCACGGCCTGGTGGGTTCAGGCACGACTTCAAAACAGCTCATGACTGAAAAAGACGCTCTGCCTGTGGGATACGGTTCAATGCTGCTGGAGGCGCTGGTGGCAGTGCTTGCTCTTGCAACCCTGATGATGCTTCCGAAATCACCCGAACTTTTAAAAACCGACCCGAACCTGATTTATGCCAACGGCATAGCCAGATACATGGAACTTGCTGGGCTGGATTTTAACGCCTCTATTTCTTTCGCTCTTCTGGCTTTTTCAACTTTCGTGTACGACACGCTGGACGTGTGCACCAGGCTTGCAAGATACATTGTGCAGGAATTATTCGGCTGGACTTCAAGAAGAGGCGCTGTCCTTGCGGCTTTTCTGACGCTTGCGGTCCCTTTTGCCTTTCTGATGTTTGCAAAAGAGAAAGGCTACATGCTGGCATGGGCTTTGTTCGGGACAAGCAATCAGCTGCTCGCAAGCCTTACGCTCTTGGCAGTTTCAGTCTGGCTTATGCGCAAGGGAAAAAGCGCGTTATTCACCGCAATCCCGATGGCCTTTATGCTTATTATGTCGATGTGGTCGCTGCTCGGACTGATGGTTCCCTTTTTGCGCGGAATATCAGCCGGAGTGGAGATTGGGAGTAATGTTCTGATATCGGGCATCGGCGCTGCCGCGCTTTTTGGCCTGACAGTTTTGCTCCTGGCAGAGACCGGCCGCATTTTCTTGAGACTCAGGCGGATTTATTGAGTAGTTATGTTAAGTTTGTACCAGTGGGCTGTTTTGGGAGAGCATTCGTGGTGGGCAGGGCATATTTTTTTGAATCCGAAGCGGACATGACAGCAGATAGTTACCAGATTGTCGTCCGCACAGCAATACCAGATTTCTTTCGCTCCTTTGGAAACAGCGTAGCGGATGCGGGCTTCTGTAAGGGCCTTGCCTATGCCCTGCTCCCTGTGTTCCGGCTTGACCCTCAGGCCGTCCAGTATCCATCTGCCGTCGGAATGAAGCACAATGGAATGTCCCGCCATTTGTCTGCCTTTGTATGCCGCAAAATAGGCGTGAGGGTGTTTTGAAGCGGGTTCAACAAACAAGAGATTTTCATAAACAGAAAGAGCCTGCGCTTTCCACTCATCGTTTTCTATAGCCACCTTGCGGATTTTGAATTTATTTCGCTTGGATTCCATTTTTAGAATAGTTTAATGTTTTATAAATGGTTACACATGAGGCAATAGGCCTAAACACGGTCGCATTTTTGTCGGGTTTCAGGTAGAACTTTTGTCTGGCGGGATTATATTTTATAATATTATATGCATGTCCCGCGGAGGTTGTTTGAAAAACTTGCAGGCAAGGCCGTAAAGGAACTCCCGGAGTATTTCAAACAGAAGATGGAAAACGTGATTGTGACCGTCCGGTATACTCCTGACAGGAAGCAGAAAAAAAGGTTCGGGAAAAATCTGCTTGGTTTGTACGAAGGGATTCCCCTGGCAGAGAGGGGGCAGTCTTATTCCGGCGCGATGCCGGATAAAATTACCGTTTTTCAGAGAAACATAGAGTCAAGCTGTTCCGGCCGTTCGTATAACTCACGGCACCTGTGGCGCCGGAGGCGCTGTTCCGGCAAAACAGACATTAAAAAAGAAATTAGGCACGTGCTGATGCACGAAATAGCCCATCACTTCGGCATTACTGATGAGAGATTGAAACAAGAAGGAATCTATTAGCGACTGTTATGTCTCCCAAAGGAAAAGGCGTTATTCAATACACTTATCAATTCGTCTTCAAGGACGGCAGATCATATAATTTCACTCTTAATCTGTCTTATCCCGAATTGCAGCAGATAAAGCCGGCCCGCGCAGAGTCGGAAAAGTCCGAGTGGACGAAACTGGAGTTCCAGCGCTGCAAAAACTGCACCCTTGACGCCAAGGCGCATAAATACTGCCCGGCTGCGGAATCCCTTCAGGAAATACTTGAGATATTCAAGGACATCCTGTCTATTGAAGAAGTTGAAGTCGTGGTAAAATCCCAGGAGAGGACAACCACCAAAACGCTTGCGGTCCAGAGGGCTCTAGGTTCCCTGATAGGAATGTATTTTGCCACAAGCGGATGTCCGGTTTTGAACAAGTTCGCGCCGCTGGCGAGATTTCATCTTCCGTTCGCCACCATGGAAGAGACCATTTACCGCTCAGTCGGAAATTATCTGCTTGCGCAGTATTTCATAGCAAAGGAGGGGGGAAAGCCCGATTGGGAATTAAAGGGACTCAAGGAATTTTACAAAGAGGTTGAAAAGGTGAATAAATCCCTGTGCTGGCGGCTCGGCGCGTTGAGCAAGAAAGACGCGAATTTAAACGCTGTCGTGACTCTTGACGTGTTCGCCAAAAATCTGACCGAATTGTTTGACAGGTCCATGGAAGAAATAAAACCGCTTTTCAACGTGTATCTTAAATCTTCCGGTTTGTGATGTCGTTTTGTGCTATAATCATTATTAAGACAATTTTAAATTAAAAATAAAAAAAGGAGAAAACAAATGAAACTCTTTAAATCAATGTTGGCAGGGGTCATCTGCGGTTGTTTTCTGACAATGTCTTTTGCAGGAAGCCTCCCGCGTGCGGTTGAGCAATTAAAGGATGCGGCAGGAAACCAGCCGCAGGCTTACATCTCCCAAAAAGAATTATCCGGGGCCGAACTGCAGAATCTCAAAGGCGCCGATTATTCAGCATACCAAAGATATCTGACTGTGATAAATGCCTTCCGCTGGCTCACAAGCCGGAAAAGGAAATATCTTCCGTTCTTAAAGCCATGGAAGAACATGACCCCGCAAAGTATCAGGCTTATTCCGAGTGTTTCAAAGGGGAGGAAATGATAACTCCTGGTTCTTACGACGAACTTTCTCCCGAGACCAGAGAACTGCTCGCCAGGGATTTCGCCCCGTACGACAAAATTGATACCGGAACTATCATAAATATTCTCACTTTTATCGGCACTACGCTTGTCAAAGTGATAAAAGGCGGACAGATAGTCAATCATAACGCTTACGGGTGCGTGTGGCCCAAAGACGCTGACTGGACGCAGTTTACATGGAAAAAGCAGGCAATTTACGTGTTTAACTACAAAAAAACGATTATGTTCGGCAGTCTCACGGCTGTTGACGCGGTGATTGCGGTTTCTTTCAAATACGACGGTCAATATGACGGAAAAGGGAAATTCCTCGGAAACATTCAGGTGGTGGCCGAGAAGTGCATGACTGCTTTCAGCCACAGCATAAGCGTGACAGCTGAACTGCCGCCCTCGTCAATGGAAAACCTGAGTCCCCAGACGCCGCAGAACCCCGTGGCCGGCATTGACCTTAATTTGAGCTGGCTGGTCTCCTACATGTTTCCCTCTATGTCCGTGTACAAATACCAGATACAGGGTTTCGGCAGGATGATTGACAGATACACCGGTCAGGAACCTTTTAAACCCACAATAATTGATTTAAAATGAAATTAGCTTTATATTTGATTCTGGGATTTGCTGTTCCGGGTCTTGCTTTGGAAAATCCCCCTGCTTCCCCCTTTGATAAAGGGGGATTGGGAGGGGGATTTAGCGCATATGCTTTTCCCGAACTTTCATGTATTTCGGGAGAGAACGCTGGTTTGATTTTGAGTTTTCCGGAAACCCTGACCGGCCTGAAAGCAGGAATCCCTTCTGTCCCCCTTGCGGAAGCATCCAAAATTCTGATTAAAAACGGCGTGTTTTCTCTTGAGCCGATGTATGGCGGAAACGTTCTGCCTCAGGGCGTTTATCAGGAGAATAATTTGTCCTGGAGCGGGTATGCGGATTTCCATGTCAGTTTAAAAAAACAGCCGGCAGACTCCGCAGTCATATCTTCAACCTTGACCGTCAGGATTTCTTTCAGGTACGGAGGGAAATACAAGGGAAAAGGCGCTTACATTGCGGACATCAGGGTGAAGCCGTTGAAATTTGCGTCTGCGAATACGGGCAATATGAACCTTCTTGCGGAACTGCCTAGAACCTCCATAGAAAACTGCGGTGTTGCTGACAATCCGACTGCCTGCATAGACCTTATATTCAGTTTCGGCTACGGGCAGAATTATTATCAGAATATGCTGAGGGCATTCAAGTTCACGCTGAAAGGGAACGGGGGGCTTATTCTTCCTTCCGGGGAAATTTTAAATCCTTCTTCTTCCTCAGGTTCCGTGTTTTATCCTTGAAAATTATCTTTCCCCCGTATATGCGGTTTTTGAATTTTTATAATATTTTTTTTTGCGGTCCGCGAACCAGAGACATTCAGCCTGCCATTCGCATTTTCCGCATATTTTTTCCGCCTCAGAAACAGTTTTTATCTTTTCATTGACCAAGTCAAAAAGCGCGGCTGCTTTGTATGCCGCGCCTTTTTTTATGCCTAATTTCCTGAAAACTTTCAAATCCATGCATTTTGTTTCTCTTGAGGAAACAGAGGTTCTGGCGCATGCGTTATTTGAGATGTAAGGGCATGAAGCGCAGATATCGTCGCATTCATCCGTTACTTTGAGCATGGCGCCGGGCTTGAGGGTTATTTCTCTTGTTAAGCGGCTCATGTTGGCTATAAAGTTTTTGTCGTATCCCTTGCCCTGGAACCCCTGCATGCAGAGTATATGATGCCCGCGTATCTTCATAGATATTAAAGATTATACCACAAAAAAAAGGAACAAAGGACCCATTTTGAGGTGGGTCTCTTTCCCGCATTTTTGAGGTATATCCGGTCTTGAAAAATATGGGTTTAAGGAGCTATAACATAATCATAAGTAGGAGGCCCTTATGAAAACGATGAAATTAATGGTAAAGACCCTTGCAGTAACGGCGCTTTTTGCCGGAACGATTTGCGCTTCCGGCTTTGAGGCCCAGGCAAATGACGCTGGAAAAACCTTCGGCAGTTTGGATTTGACCGGAAAAATTGAAATGCCTGTTCCTCTTGAAATGGGCGCGGTCCCGGCGGCGGGCGAAAAAGACGCGGAAGCAGGCGCTCTGGACGCCGTGTTTGAGTATTTTGAAAAACGGTTAGGCAAAAAAGTTGAACCTCCGGTATTTGAGGATTTTTCCGCAATGCCGGAAAAGTCCGGCGCAAAATCCTCAATATCCGCAGGAGAGATTCTTTATACCATCAAGCTTGAGGAAATAAAGAACGCATATCTTAAAAGCGGGATAACTTTTACCACCACAAAAGGCGCTGCGGTTCATGTGAGCGGCACAAAAGCCAATAATTGTCCTGACGGCGGAAACAAATGCGCGGAAAAGGACAAATACTTTCTCTCCCTTACCACTGAAAAGGGGGAAACATATCTTGTCAGAGCCATGGAAATAGCGAATTTTTCCATTTTCATGAGCGGGAGCAAAAATGTGGTCATAGACGGCGAAACCTACACCCTGAAAGCGTACGCAAAACTGTCTGCTCCTGAAAACAGCGCTCTGGAAATAAAAAGAAACGGACAACTGGTTTTCAAAAAAACCGCAAAGGAAGTGGCCGACGCCATAGCTGCCAAAAGCCTTGACGTCAAACTTTCACGGCTTTACAATCTTGCCTACGGGAACGAAATTCTTCAGGGACCGGGCGGAGTAAGATTCACGGAGAAAATGTACATAGCAATGGTGCCGCCTGACGAACCGCAGAGCTATTACATGATAGACGTTTCCAAGATAAGTTCCGGCGGGGTTACTCTTCCTGAAATGGAAAAGGTCAGCTTCGGCTTCAGACTGCTGGAAGGAATGGCGCTTGAAATTTACAGGATAAACTGACCGGATTAAAAAGGGCCTACAAAAGGGTGGCGCTTGAAAAGGCGCCGCCCTTTACATTTTTAAATTTTTATTTTCTTTCCGCGCAGCATGTGCAGAACCAGAATCGCCTTTTGCGCGTGGAGGCGGTTTTCCGCCTCGTCAAAAACTATTGAATTCGGCCCGTCCATAACTTCGTCCGTTATCTCCTCTCCCCTGTGAGCCGGAAGGCAGTGCATGACGAGAACGTCTTTTGAAGCGTGCTTGAGAAGTTCTGAATTTATCTGAAACCCGTGGAAATCCCTCAGTCTTTTTTCTTTATCAGCCTCCTGTCCCATGCTTGTCCATACATCAGTGTAAATAATATCCGCGTTTTCTGCAGCTTCTATCGGGTCATTGGTCAGGAGCATTCCGGTCCTTTCCTTTTTTGCAAGGTTAATGCCGTAATCCAGTATGTTTTTATCCGGCTCGTATCCTTTTGGAACAGCCATTTTCAGGTTCATTCCGGCCATCGGAGCGGCTTCTATCCATGAATTAAGCACGTTGTTCCCGTCTCCTATCCATGCGATTGTCAGGCCTTTGAGGGATTTCCTGTGTTCAAGGATTGTGAACATGTCTGCCATTATCTGGCAGGGATGGTGCAAATCTGTCAGGCCGTTTATGACGGGAACAGAGGAATGTTTGGCAAGTTCTTCAATTTCCGAGTGCGCGTAAGTCCGTATCATTATGGCGTCAACCATCCGGGAAAGCACCTGCGCGGTATCCCCGATTGTCTCGCCCCTTTTAAGCTGCAAGTCGTTCGCGCTCAGAAAAAGGGGGTAGCCGCCCAGCTGGTACATTCCCACTTCAAACGAAACCCTCGTTCTCGTGGAGGATTTCTGGAAAATCATTCCAAGCGTTTTTCCGGCAAGGGGGGAGTATTTTATTCCCTTTTTGAATTTTGCCTTGATTTTTTCAGCTGTTTCAAAAACCTCTTTAATGTCTTCCTTTGAATAATCCGCCACTCTTAAAAAGTCTTTTTTGTTCATAATAGTCGCCTCGGTATCTATAGAAACTCTTTAAATATTTTATATTATATTATTTATGTTTGCCTCAGTAATCGCTGGTATTTTATTCGCGCTGGTTTTTGCAGGATGCAACGGAACGCAGATGGAGAATAAACAAAGTTCCGGGTCGGCGCAGTCCCGGCAGAAATTTACAATTTTTTCCGAAGATTTCAAAGAGGGCGGGAGCATCCCCGTTGAATTTACATGCGACGGGAAAAACATTTCTCCTTCGTTAAAATGGGAAGGGATTCCTGAAGGAGCGAAGAGTTTTGCCCTTACTGTGAAAGACCCTGATGCTCCGAACGGAACTTTTATTCATTGGATTGTAATAAATCTTCCTGCAAATATAAATGGACTTGAAAAAGCTGACGTTCTGTGGCAGGACACTGTGCAATTGACGAACGATTTCGGAGATAATTTTTACGGCGGTCCCTGTCCCCCATCAGGAACCCACAGGTACGTTTTTACTCTTTACGCTCTCAATGCAGTAGAGATAGAGGCAAAGGCTTCAAACGCAGAGGAAGTTATAAAGGAACATCTTACTGGTGAAACAAGTTTAACCGGCTTATACAAGAGGACAAAGTGATACATTTCATTGAAGACGTCAGAACTGTTTTTTTAAAAGACCCTGCGGCAAAAAACATCCTTGAAGTTTTGTTTTGCTATCCGGGTCTTCATGCAATGTGGCTCCACAGAATGGCGCATTTTCTGTGGAAACTTAAACTGCATTTTCCCGCAAGATTCCTCTCGCACGTAAACAGATTTCTTACAGGCATTGAAATTCATCCCGGGGCGCAAATCGGCAGGCGTTTTTTTATTGACCACGGAATGGGAATCGTAATAGGCGAAACTACCGAGATAGGCGACGACGTTTTGATGTATCAGGGAGTGGTTCTGGGGGGCACCTCGCTTGAAAAGAAAAAAAGGCACCCGACCGTCGGCAGCGGCGTTGTAATAGGCTCCGGCGCGATAGTTCTCGGCGCCATCAGAATAGGCGACAGGTCAAGAATAGGCGCGGGCTCGGTCGTTCTTAAGGAAGTCCCTCCTGATACGACTGTTTTCGGCATCCCCGCCAAATCCCATACCGGCGGCATCACTGAAAAATCCCAGCTTGACCATGGCGACGTCCATGATTTCTATGAAGAGCAGATAAAACTTTTATGGAAGGAAATAGGCAATTTAAAACATGAAAAAAAGCAATAAGATTATCGCTCTCGGGCTTATGTCCGGAACTTCCGCAGACGGCATTTCAATATCTGCGATTGAAATATTGCCGGATGAGAAAAAATTGAAAGTGTTCTATTATAAAACCTATCCTTATGACGCAGGTTTGAGAAAACGGATTTTGAACGCGCAAAATCTTAAAACAAGGGGTCTTTCAGAACTGAATTTTGAGCTGGGCAGGCTGTGGGCGGGATATGTGAAAAAATTCTGCGCCGGTTTTAAAATCCCCCTGGAAAATATTGATGTAATCGGCTCCCACGGCCAGACGGTATGCCACTGTCCGAACGCGAAACCCCCGAACACTTTGCAAATCGGAGAGGCTTCTTTTATAGCTGAAAGCGCCGGAGTTCCGGTCGCGTGCGATTTCAGGCCGAGGGACATGTCCGCCGGAGGCCAGGGAGCGCCCCTTATACCTTTCATGGACGAATATCTTTTCGGTTCAGGAGCCCCTGTCGCTTTGCAGAACATAGGAGGGGTGGGCAACATATCCTTTGTCGGCAGGGGGGTAAAAACTTTCGGGTTTGACACCGGGCCCGGCAATTCCCTTATGGACGCTGCCGTTTACATCCTGACCCGGGGCGGAAAAAATTATGATGAATACGGCCGGCTTGCGGCAGGCGGAAAAATAGACTATACGAAAATACTGAAACTTCTGAAACTGCCTTTTTTTGCAATGAAACCGCCCAAATCCCTGGACAGGAGCGAATTTGCGTCCGTTTTCGTTAAAAGGCATTTTTCGTCTTTGTTAAAGCAGAAACGCGGCAAAGACCTTCTGGCAACTCTCAATTATTTTACAGCTGTTACGATAGCGCTTGCTTTCCAGAGACACGCTCCTGCCGGAACCGGGGAATTGATAGTCAGCGGAGGCGGCGTTTTGAATCAGACGCTTATGAATAATTTGGGCAGATTACTTGCCCCTGTAAACTCCGTTAGAGACACACCAGTAAAGATATTAGTGAAAAATGCTGAAAATATTCGAATTACAAAAGCTCAGACAAAAGATTCATTACAAGGCACGGTCGCGCAAGCGCGACCTGTCTCTAACGGGGTAAAGGTCGTTTCTATTTCAGAATACGGCATACACCCCCTGGCCAAGGAATCCGCATGTTTTGCTTTGTTAGCTTATCTCTGCATGGAAGGAAAAATAAACAACTGCTCTCAGGTTACCGGCGCGGCAGGCCCGCGCGTGCTCGGAAAATTAATAAAATAATAAACTATGAGCAAAACCGGCGATGTCTCGCTTACTCCTGAAGTAAAATCCATTTTCAAGAAAGTTTCCAGAACCCTGTATTTAAGCGTCAATATCCTGCCGAACACGGCAAAGGAAGCGATAGCAGTCGCATACCTGTTTTGCAGAGCGCTTGATTCAGTAATAGATTCCGTTCAAATAAAATCTCCGGATAAGGAAATTTTTCTTGCCGATTTCCGGAAAGTTTTTGACAGTCTCCAGAAGCCTGCCTGCCGAAACGCCAGCGTAGGCAGGGAGCAGGTTTTTAAAAAAATGGAATGCCTTTGTTCAGCCGTCCCGGCCGCCGCTGACAGGGAGTTGCTGCATTCCTTCAAAGAAGTCTTGGAAGTTTATGAAAAACTTCCGGAAAATTTCAGGCGGATGATTTTTGAAGCGGTCGGGGGCGTGACAGAAGGAATGAAAATGGATTTGAAATTTTTCGGCGATGCCGGCGCCGGAACAGCGAGCGTCCGCGCTCTTAAAACCGCTCAGGACCTTGAAAAATACTGCAGTTTTATAGGAGGAGCTCCGGGCGTTTTCTGGACAAGGGTTTATCTGGATATCTTGCGGATGAAGAAACTTAAACTCGGGAAAGTACTTTTCGAGGAAGACGGGAAAGTCATCGGAGAGGCGCTTCAAATCACGAACATAATCAAGGACCTTGCAGAGGACTTGAGGCGAGGCAGATGCTACATTCCGGAAAGCCAGCTTTTTGAAAAAAATTTCCTGCCGTCTGATTTGCTGAAACCGGACAACATCAACAGGTTAAAGCCCGTTATTTACAACTGGATTATGTGGGCAATAGACAGGCTTGACACAAGCGAAAGATTCGTAAGCTCCATACCCAAGATAGAACTTGCTTTAAGAGCAGCCGTGATATGGCCTGTTTACTGGGCAATGGACACGCTGGCTGAGGCGGTTAAAACGAATCTTCTTGATTTTTCTGCTAAACCTAAAATAAAGAAAAGCAGGATTTATTCAACCATAATTTCCACGCCGCCGCTTCTCTTAAGCAACACCGCTTTTATGAGGGGCTACAGGTTCAGAAGGGAAACGCTTATAGTGTCAATGTCGGCAGGAGGAATTTGAGACATCGTCTTCCCAGTCAAATTCTTTGCCTTCTATCGTTACAATTGCTCCCGCAGAGACTCCTGACCTCCTGAGGGCTTTATCAAGGCCTATTTTTTTAAAGATGCCCTTTAATCTTTCCACTGACTCGGGCTGGGAAAAATTCGTCATTGCCATCAGTTTTTTAAGGCTTTCTCCCCTGACCTCAAAGTTATTCTCTCCGGCGCGCAATATTTTGAATCCTCCGCCGATTTTCTTTACCCCGTTAGAAATAAGCCCCGCCATAGGCGGGGCTGCCGCCGTGCCCTTCGGGCAGGGCGGATTTCTAACGGGGTTTACAAAATGAGGGGGTTGTTCCGGCGGAGACGGAGCATAAATCTGAGGCATCTTTGTTTTAGGAAGCACGGTTATTATCCTGTCAAGAAGTTTGTTTATCCCTTCGCCGGTTGCGGCTGAAATGAGAAAAATGCGGTCATTTTTGAATTTTTTCGTAATTTCCGGGAAAACTTTTCCGGCTGAAGGGAGGTCTGATTTATTGAGCGCCGTTATAATCGGCCTTCCGGCGAGTTCAGGGCTGAATTTTTTAAGTTCTTTTCTGATGATTCTTATTGAAGAGACCGGATTTGTGTTTTTAAAGCCTTCAGGGTCAATGACCTGCACCAGCAGTCTGGTTCTCATGAGATGCCTGAGAAAGAGGTCTCCGAGCCCCTTTCCTTCATGAGCGCCTTCAATCAGACCGGGTATGTCCGCAGCCACAAAGCTCTGTCCCTTGTGCCGCACCACTCCGAGGTTCGGTTTGAGGGTGGTGAAAGGGTAATCCGCTATTTTAGGTCTTGCTGAAGATATTATAGATAATAGCGTGGATTTCCCCGCATTCGGGAACCCCACAAGACCCACGTCAGCCAGAAGATTCAGTTCAAGCATCAAAGTGAATTCTTCGCCGGGTTCGCCCTTTTCGGAAATTCTTGGAGCCGTGTTGAATCTCGTTTTAAACGCCGCATTGCCCTTTCCGCCTCTTCCGCCTTTTGCCGCAAGAAACCTCTCGCCGCTTTTCTGCAGGTCTGCAAGAATCTGGTCGTTTTTTTTGATGATTGTGCCGGCTGGCGCGTAAATCAGAGTGTCTTTTCCGGCTTTCCCATAGAGATTCTTTCCTTTTCCGTGTTCTCCGTTTTCAGCGGTTATATGAGGATGAAGGGCTATTTCAGTCAGAGTGGTTATGTTTGAAGAACTTTCAATATAAATATCTCCGCCTTTTCCTCCGTTGCCGCCGTCGGGGCCGCCAAAAGGCACGTATTTTTCCCGTCTGAAAGACATGCAGCCATCGCCGCCTTTTCCGGCCTTAAGGTATATTCTTGCAATATCTGTAAAGTCGGTAAAAGAAGGCTTTTTTTCTGTGGACATAAAAAATGTTTATAAAGTGAATTCTACGCAGTATGTAGGAAAGGGGTTATTGCGGGTAGACGCTTATCTGCTGTTTGCCGCGTTTTATCCATTCAAATTTGACTAATCCGGCGGCTTTTGCAAAAAGCGTGTCGTCTTTGGCTCTGCCGACGTTGGCACCCGGAAAAAACTTGGTGCCGCGCTGTCTGACAATGACCTCGCCTGCGTTCACCAGCTGGCTTCCATAGCGTTTTACGCCAAGCCGCTGGCCATGGCTGTCACGGCCGTTGGAACTGGAGCCTTGTGATTTTGTGCTGGCCATAAAGATGAATCCTCTGTTAACTGCAGATTAAGATTAAGGCTAAGGTTGAGAAAAAAATCAAATTTTAATTTTATGCCATTCTTATCTTTAACTTAACCTTTACCTTAACCTATTGTTTAAGAAAGCTGAATGTCTTTAATCCGTATTTCAGTCAGTTCCTGGCGGTGTCCCGTTGTCTTTTCATATGCCTTTTTAATTCTTTTTTTGAAAACAATGATCTTGGGGCCGCGGACATGCCTGAGCACTTCTGCCACCACCGTAGCCGTCGGATTCTGGGCAGAAGCGGGTTTTGCGTCGTCTCCCGACGCGCTCCATAAAGCTTTAAAAGTTATTTCGTTGCCTTCTTCAGCCTTGAGTTTTTCAACCCTCAGTATGTCGCCGGGAAGAACCCGGTACTGTTTTCCGCCGGTTTCAATTATAGCGTACATAATGAATTATTTTATCAAAAAAAGCGGGGAAAGGCAAATTTTGTTATAATAATGTCATAATTTTTTTAAAATGTCAGTATTGCGTTTTTTAGAAATGTCATGGTTAAAATGCTAAAACCTCTTTTCCTGATAAGGATAGGAGGCAAAAATGGAGGAGTATTTAACCATGAGCAATCGGGAAATAGACAGGC
>JACQWV010000109.1 GCA_016209085.1 Elusimicrobiota bacterium | reverse complement strand
TTCCATTTATCCGAAAATTACAGTTAATTATTATAAAATAGTACTCAGGCAGGAATGAAGATTCCGGCAATATCTGCGCAATCTTTATTTAATATATTTTTGTTAACCTAAAGTCATGAGCCGCTTGCGGACTTTGTTTTTTATTTTGGCATTTTGGGCTATTTTTCCCCTTAATCTGTCTGCGACCGATCTGCAGCCCCAGAGCGCCAATGTGGGCGTAAGTTCTTTGTCTTTTACATGGACCAATATCCCGTCGGAAAGTTATAACGCGGTAATATCAACTGAAAGTTCTTTTGCAAGCGCAATATCCAGTCAGACCCTCTCGCCCAATGCAACGACTTATACGAATCTTAACCCGAATACCACCTATTACTTTGAAGTAAAACTTTCCACAGAAACAGACGCCGACTACATCCCGAACCGGATATCCACGGTAACTTATGCGGCTGCGCCTTCAGATTTATATTCCCAGCCGGACTTTTTTACCGCTGAATCCTCAGGAAACGCCGTGGCCAGCATCGGCTGGAACGTCAATGGAAATCCCGAATACACCGACTATCTCATAGAAATATCCACCGGAAGCCTTCCCAACTCGTTCACAGGCAATCTTTCGGTTTACAGGGAATGGCCGCCGGTCGCGCTCTCCGGATTAATCGCAAACACGACGCATTATTTCAGGGCAAAGGCTGTGAATATCAACGGCATTCAAACCGCTTTTTCGTCCCAGATATCCACAAGCACTCTTGCGCTCAGTCTTAAAAATATTCAGGTTTTTGTTTATGAAACCAGTTCCACATTTAAATGGGACGCTCTTTCAGGCGCCAATCAGGCTGAAAGTTCCAACGGATACAGGATTATAATGTCAAGTTCCCCGGATTTTTCAGGACAGCTTACCCCGTGGGAAACTTCTAACAACGCTGTTTCAAGCAATACGATGACAGGGCTTTTTTCAAATACCACCTATTATTATAAAATCGGAAGCCTGAACCAGAATAACGCGCCGAATTTTACGCAGTCATACCTGACCACGCTGACCCTGAAACCGCAGAATTTCCAGCTGATAAGCATAGCAGACCTTTCGGCTGCTTTCGGCTGGACCGCTTTCCCCCCTTCGCCTTCGTCTTATAGCGCCACAGGATACGCTCTTGAGGCATCGTCAACAAATTTCAACGGAACTGGAATCATCCATTCTTCAACCACTTACGACATCTCTCTGAGTACTCTAACGCTTGCGACAATTGACGCAAACACGACTTATTATTTCAGGGTCGGAGCCCTAAATAAAAATCTCACGCCGAATTATTCAAGTATAATCTCTTCGGTCACGCTGGCTCTCCCGATAATAAAATCCATGACAACAACAACAGTATCTTCAACGACAATAACAGTCGGTTATCCAAACCATCCTCTCGCTCCCCAGAACATGAGCTGCGACGGCTACATACTTGATGCTTCAAGCAGGCCGTTCGGAACAGGCGCTGTCGTTTATTCTTCAACCACTTTAGATAACCAGTTAAACGTTCTGAAAATTTCAAATCTCTGGCCGAGCACGACTTATTATATGAAAATAGCCACTTTGAACATTTCAAAGACTCCCAATTACACCACGCTGAATTCCACCATCACCAGCCTGCCTGAACCGCTTTCGTCAGCGCCCATAACAGGCATCTGGGAATCAAGCGCTACTGTAGCTTTTTCAAGTGTGGCAAGCAACGGGTACGTGATTGAAGCCTCAACATGGCAGTATTTTAATTACGTGTATGCGTCCAGCTTCACTTCCAATTCATCGGCTGCTTCTATTACCATAACCGGGCTTGACCCTAATACTGAATACTATTTCAGATTTGGCCCTGTGTTCAATGGAGCCACTTCTTATAGCCTGACTTCCCCGTCCCATCCGAACACAAGCTATTATTTCCGGGTCGGCGCCGCAAACTGGGACGACGTAAAAAACTATGTTTACACGCCGGCTACTTCAACTCTCGCAAACCAGCCCATACAAACCGCTTTTTCAGGCCTTACTACGGGCGAAATGACTATAAACTGGAATAGTAATTCAAATCCTCCGGACACGGCTTATCTGCTACAGATTTCGTCAAATTCAGGATTTTCAGCGCCTGTTTTTTCATCCAACACGACCAATACCTACGCTAGTTTCAGCAGTCTGGTACCGAACACCACATATTACATAAAAGCAGCGGCATACAACAGGCTTGGAGTGCCTACAGGACCTTTTGATTTCAGCCCCATGGCGACTCTTGCGTTTGACCCTGTCGCATCGCCTTATTCCTCTCTGGGCGTGTCTTCCGTAACACTGAACTGGGGCAGGGGGCTCAACCCGCCGGACGTAACTTACTATCTTGCCCAGATATCGTCAACAGCGTTCGCGGACGCGATTTTTTCATCCACCACTCTCACGACTTCAGCCACTTTTTACGGCCTTATACCCAATACCTCGTACTATTTAAGAATCTCGGCG
>JACQWV010000108.1 GCA_016209085.1 Elusimicrobiota bacterium | reverse complement strand
GATAACAAGCGAGATAGCAGGTGAAAAAGCACAGACAGGTGCAATAGATTTAGGAATAACCCACAAATTCAAAAACAAACCAATTACAGCAGGAATAACAGCCAAAAATATAGGACCCGGCTTAAAATACATAAACCAGAGGGACCCCTTACCTCTTTCCATAACATTGGGCATAGCATACGACCTGATACCTGGTTTCAGGCTTGCAATGGACGTAAAGCGTTTGATATATGACAAAGAAAATACAATAAGTCTTGGCACGGAATATCAGGTTGTAAACGCCTTGTATTTAAGAGCCGGATACATGGCGGCTGGAAATCAAAAACAAAAAGCAGGACCTGAAAATATAACCGGCGGAGTGGGAATCAAATTGTTAGGCAGCGAGATAGATTATGCTGTAAGTCCTGCAGGAGAATTAGGCGACACGCAGAAAATATCAATAAAAAAGAAATTTTAAAAATTTGGGATCTTTAGATTCTATTGTTTATGAAATATATCTTTTTCTTAGATGACAAAATTTTTTGAAAACTTGACATATTATTAGCGTTGTCGGAGTTTTCAAAACCTCGGATGAGATTTATTGCACGTTGTTTTCAACAATTCTGCAGTGACATGAGTATACCGTTGCGTGGTGGTTATTGAACTGTGCCCCAAAATTTCCTGAAGAATTCGCAAATCTGCTCCGCCTGATAATAAATGCGTGGCTGCACTGTGACGAATGACATGCGGTCTCACTGCGGTTGTAATTCCCGCCTGTCTTGCCATTCTTTTTAATTGCCACCAGAAACCGCCCCTGGTTAGCACCTGGCCTAGCGAATTCAAGAACAGGCTATCCTGTGCTATAGGGAATCGTTTATTCTTTGCCTCAATGTAGCGAATCAAAGCATCCTTAGCCTTCTGGCCGAAAGGTACGATTCGTTCTTTGTTTCCTTTGCCCGTTATACGAACCATACACTCGTCCATGTTGACCTGCTCAGGCTTCAGATTCACCAACTCCGAGACCCGCATTCCTGTGGCATACATCAATTCAAGCATAGCCTGATTACGGATGTGGTGAAATTTATTGCCCGTCGGTAAAGTCAGGAGTTTTTCCATGTCATTGACACTCAATGGTTGCGGAAGTCTTTGCTTAAATTTGGGCAGACGCATTCCGGCCGTAGGGTCTGCCGTCGTATGTCCGTTTGCTACCAGAAATCTGTGGAACTGCCTTATAGCAAAGGCAATTCCAAAAAGCGAGGCTGATTTAACACCTTTGTTTTTCTTATGTTCACGGTAAGACAAAACATCATCCCTGGTTGCGGATAGAGGAGTCCGTCCGCGCATGGTTAAGAAGTAGAGATAGCCTGTCAAATGGTAACGGTAAGTCTGCCAGGTGTTTTGTGACAGGCCTCTCTCCACCCGGAGATGGCGGACGAACTCATTGAGCAGGGCGTCTGGAGTCATGTTCGCCCTCGCTTGGCCCACCGTTGCGCATTATGGTCTATTGCCTTGGCCCCGCGCCGAAGGGCTTGACGAATTTTAAAGGCAACATAACTTTTAGCCCTCTTAAGGGACTTACGCGGCACGGATATCCCTGCCTCCCGCATGCGGTCAAATGCCCACTGTTCAGCCTCAAACTCCTCAACATGCCGAGGTTTTCTACTATGTCTGGGAATTATTTGTGTCCCGATGTGCCCTAACACTATATGGGCGCATTCATGCAGGAAAATATGCAGGGCCCTCCGGGTAACCGGCTTGGGTGCTGCTATCTTGGTGTCGCTATAGGCCCTGCCTGACAACACCTTGCGAATATGGACTACTTGTACAGATGCTGGCGTATTAGCCAGTGCTGTTTGAATACAGACTTGCCGTATTCTTTCCTTGCCAGCTTTGAGCTTCTCTATGAATGACTTCATGATTATCCCTTCTTCTGGACGACCTTAACCCGCTTCTTGTCGTCCTTTACTACCTGCCAGCCTTTGCGTGTGTAGGACACCATTCTGGCTCGCACATTGGCCTCAAGGTCTTTGCCCTTGGCAGCTTCAACAGCCTTCTTGGCCAGTTCAGCCGCTATTTCTTTGACCGTATGCTTGCCCTCGAATAGCAGAGGGTCTATTATTGAGGCAAGGCTGCCTTCCTTCTTTGCTTTGGCATTGCCGCCTTTTTTTCCTTTGCCGTTGGCTTTCATGAGGATTCTGCCAACATTGCTGATGGCTTTCTCATCGTAAGGCTTTAGCTCGCTGTTCTTTGGGATTCCAATTTGGCGGTCAGTGTTCTCCAGCTTGACGACTATTCTGTCGCCTTTGGCACCGACCACTGTTATTGGGATTCCCTTTTTGGTTAGGTACTTCTCTCCCACTTTTGCTTTGTCTGCTGTCATTTGTCACCTCCGATCTCTTTTGCTTTTTTAATTCCAGATTCTGTTATGTGCCAAAGTCTTTGCCATCTACTCAACTGACTTGCACCTGATTCAACCAATCCATCTTTTTCTAACTCTCTTAAAAACTTAATGACATTCAATCCTG
>JACQWV010000091.1 GCA_016209085.1 Elusimicrobiota bacterium | reverse complement strand
CCCCGATAGACAGATACCACATTTTTATCCTTACGTCGCTTATTGAGGACGTCCAGTCTCTTGAAGTTCCGCTTATCGCAGTCATTGAAGAATAAGTGACTCCGTTAACCGGAGGATACAATATGCTGGCAATCGGCGGAACGCTGTCAAAACTGAAAGTGGAAGAAACCATCACGTAATTTCCGGCTTTATCCGATACTTTTGTCTCTACCCTCAACTGATTGTCTCTCTCGGGCCAGCCGACCGCAGTAGAAGGGTACCTCCATGTAAAGACTCCTGCGGTTGAGGAGGAATCTATGGACAAATTCCATATATCAGGGAAAAACGGACATCCTGCTGCAGAATCAACCCAGCCGGGCAGGGAAGCGCTTCCGCAGGTTCCGGAGCCATCCATCCAATAGCTGTTCGCAAGCATGTCGTATATTCTAAGGCGCGGATATTCCACGTTCCATGAATCCTCTGCGGTTCCGTTAATCTGGGAAAGAACGTTCACCCTCTGGTTGTTGGAAGGCATAAGATTGTAAGCAGTGGGGCTTGAAATATCCAGAATCAGGTTCCCGCTCGCAACCGCATTTGACATTAAATCATAGGGATTGGGAATCAGAACCGCATTGTCATGGCCCCTTGCCCTGACCCTGTAGATTTTATTAAGCGGCATGGCTCCTGAAAGTCCTGCAGGAGAATATATCCATGTTCCGGAAGAAGGTCCCCATGCCGACCATATTGATGCGGGCCACCACGCGCTTGTTTCATTGAAAGTCGTGGATGAAAACCCTGTAGCATTGTCAAAATAATAAGTTGAGGAACTGTCTAAATAAGAAACTTGGATTTCAATGTTGGAAGCGTCCGCAATGCCTGAATTGGTGCCATAATTCGGGTCATTGGCTGTCCCGCTTATTTCAGAAATAGGAGAAATCTTGGAATCCGGCTGCGGGTAACTGATATAGAGAGAGGGGGCTGTCTCGTCAGTTGTAAAGGTCACTGACGAGCCGTTCCCTGAAAAATTAGTCTGGATGTTCCCTGCTTTGTCTTCTGCCTCTGCCCACATGGTATAATCTCCGTCAGCGGACCAGTTGGGCATGGCAGACGCGGACCATGAGGACTGGTAAACAAACGCTGTCGTTGAAACAGTAGGGACCCCGCTCCAGATTGAACCTGTCCAGTACTGGTTGAGTTTATTGTCTTTTATGTGAACCCTCAGGGTCTGTATCTGGAAACCGGGCTGCTGTCCCACGTTCGCCAGGACCATTGTCTCTAACAGAGTTCCTGAAGCGACTGATACCTCTGACCTGGCTTGGCCTGCCGAGACGCAGGTCACGGTAGCCGTGGGAGCCGCAATGTCAAAATTGAAAACACTGACAGGTGAAAGAGTAATGTCAGATTCAGTGCCTTCAAGAATAGCATTATTATACCCTGAATCACCGGCTTTTACCCGGACTTCATATTGAACCCCATTTATTAGAGATGACGTGGGATAAGCAACAGTGTATTCCCATGAAGAGCCCGCTATATAATATGCCCCTTCATTGCCTGCCTGATTCCATGATGCGGTGAAGGTTGAAGTCTGGTTGTCCCAGAATTTTCCGGCAGATTCCCCGTTAGCCGCCTTCAACTGGGACCAGACTTTATTCACGCCTGCAGCAGGAGGCTTTGTCCCTGGAGGGTCCACTGCCGTGCCGGCTAATTTTGGAATGCTGTTGTAATACACTTGATTGGGAATCGTTATGCCGACATTCGCCGCAACCGTGTCAAAATAAACCTGATTTGTGACGGTTCCTGTCTCTGTAACGCCCGCGTTGCTCGTGCCGATTGACCTGAAAGTATAAGAGGAATTATGAATAAACTGGGGCAGGTTTTTGTCAAAAGTCCAGCCTGTTCCGGTGATTCCGCCTGTTGACACTGTTCCGGACTGCCATGTCTGGGTGTTGAAATTCCAGTAATCATTGTTAGAAAGTTTTCTTATCTCTAAAGACAAAGATGCCGTGTCTGAATTGGCAGTTCCGCTCACCGCAGTCAGGGTTTTCTGGTAATTTAGATTTGCCGGAATCGTAATTCTGGTCACGCTGGGCGGAGGCGTATATTTGAACCTTCTTGAGCCGAATGAGGATTCCCCGTTGCCCGCATTGTCAACAGCGCTGGATTTGAGCACGTAATAGCAGTTCGGTTTGAAAAGGACTCCCGCAGAATTGAAAGTCCATGCGTCCGTCCCTGAATCATAAGAGGAAACTCCCAGCCATTTCTCCGAGGCCTGCCAGGCAGAGCCGCTCCAGTAATTATTGTTATTCCCAGGGTCGGCGCAGTCGTTTTCAGGCGTCTGGTCTGTGTCCTGCCATATTCTTATCTGGACAGTTGAAATTTCAGCAAGAAAATCACCAAGAGGATTATCAGTTGCTGTTCCTGAAATGTTTGAAACAGAAAGTTCAGAACCGTTTTCAGTCGCAGGCACTGTAACGTTTGAATCAGGTTCCTGCAAATCAAGCGTGAACGTTGACTGGTTCAAATTAAAATCAGAATAATTAAGCGCTTTATCATAAACTTTAACTTTCAAAACGAATGTGCCGCTTGACCTTCCCACTGCCCATGAATTTGCGGCTGTCACCGGATTGTTCACGGGCAGGGACGAGGAAGAAATTGTCCAGTTGGAGGATGCCGTGATTGTGCCTGAACTGTAACCTCTTAAAATAAGTGACCAGATGAACGGGAAAAGCAATGCCTGCAGTCGGAGTTGAATAGTCAATTATAAAGGTGGCTGTGGCATAAGCAACTTCAGTGTTCTGAGCATTGTCTCTTGCATAAGACTGTATTTCAAACCTGAATCCGTCGCCTTTGTCAATGCCGTTGTAACAATCGCCTCCGTTTGATCCCATGAATGAGGAAGACGGGATTGATTTAATCCAGTTTGTCAGCACTCCTGCGCTTTGCTCCAACCACCCGGCTCCCGGAGGATTGACCCAGTTGCCAAAAGTAGTGTCATAATCACAGCGTGAACTTGAACCTGAAGAATCAAATCTTCTTATGCGCACATATACCTGATTGAGCCCCGAAGGGGAACCTGCATCAGAATCAATGGCAGTGCCCGCTATATTGGTTATGGGATAGTTAAAATATGTAATGCTCCCACTGCCGTAAGCAGGGTAGGTGCTTTTTGACACAGGCGCAAAACGGTCCATCTTAAACTGCACCCCGCCTGATGAAGGAGCAGAATCAGGCTTGCTTACATTCCCAACCGTGTCCCTGGCTCTAGTATATACTGTAAAATTAAGGGAGCCGGCAAGGGTGTTAAAATAGTTGTTTAAGTTGGAATCAACATAAGTCCATGAGGAGGTATATATATTGGTTGCATTTCTCCAGTGTGAAACAGTAAAAGTCCCATCCCAGCCTGTCCCGTTCCAGTACTCATTAATAGCAGTATTTCTTTCTATTACAATCTG
>JACQWV010000090.1 GCA_016209085.1 Elusimicrobiota bacterium | reverse complement strand
GGTTTCTTCGTTAAACTGCTTTTTCAACTCAACGAATTCAAACTGGAGCGCGGAAACCTGCTTCTGCCGCTCCTCCGAGATTCTTTTTGCTTCTTCAAGATTTCCGACCGTCTCTACGAACTTGTTTCTCAAATCTTCCAGGGATTTCCTGTAGGATTCTTCCTGTCTCTCCCTGTCCTTTTCAATCCTGATTATTTCCTCTCTTGACCTCGCCGCCTCGGCTTGCTTGGCTGAAAGCCGCGTTTCAAATTCCTTCTCCCTCTCCAGATAAAGCCTCTCAAGTCTGTCCCGTTCAAGCAATATGATTTCTTCTTTTTCAAGCTTCATCGCATCAATTGCCTTGTTCAGGTGGTTTATCTTTTCTTCATACATCTTTATGGTCGTCTGAAAACCGCCTGCCTGGAGCTCAAGTTCGGACCTGTCTCTTTCCTGCGTTTCAAGAATTATGCGCTTTTTTTCTTCTTCAAGCTTCTGGACGAAGAGATTCAATCTCTCAATTTCCTTCTCTCTATGGGACAGAATGGAATTGAGATTTTCAATCTGATGCCCGAATTCGTTCCGGAGTCCCTGTTTCTCGGATTCAAGACGCTGGTTAAATCCATCTTTAAGTTCAACCCTGACGTCATTCAGGTCATGCTCATGTTTTTCATTCAGCTGGGTGATTTCTTTTTTCAGATTCCTTGCCTGTTCCAGAAGTTCCGTCCTTTCCACCGCAAGCATTTCAATTTCCCTTCTAAGATGGGATATTTCTTCAATTTTGAGGCGCAGGTTGTCCTCGTATATTCTCTGGGCAGTCTCCAGTTCCTGCCTGATTGCCTGAGTGTGTTTTTCAATCTCAACCTTAAGCCTTACCTCAAATTCGGACCGCATCTGCTTTTCCCTGAATGAAAATTCTTCGGACTTGATGGTCTGCTGAGCCTGCAATTGCTCTATTTTCGTAGAAAACGCGTCTCTTTCCGTCGTAACGGTCTTAAGCGCCTCCTCAAAAGTTTTCAGATTTCTCTCCAGATGGTCTATCTCTTCCTGTTTTCTGGAGATATCCTGCTTGTAGTTAAGCTCAATTTCATTCAGGCGCTCATGGTAGCGGTTTCTCTCGTGCTCCACGGCTATCTTAAGTCTTTTCGGTATTTCTATTTCCAGTTCTTTGTATCTGGATCTTTCGGATTCCAGCGCTTCCTCAAGCCCGGAGGTTTTTTCCTTGAAAACCTGCTGAATATTCCGCTTTTCGTCTTCCAGACTCCTGATAACGCCTTCAAGGCTTTGCATCGCGCTTCTATACCTTTCAATCTCGTCGTCTCTCTTTTTTATCACTTCCGGCAGTTCTCTTATCTGTTTTTCAAGCAATTCTATTTTAAGTTTTGCGTCGTCTATTTCCTGATTTTTTTCAAGCAGTTTTTTCTCAACGTCAAGTTCTTTCTGTTTTAAAGTTTTTTCCCTCTCTGCCACGTCGTTCTGCCAGCTGTCTTTGGCCCATTTAAAAACGGCTTCCTGTTTTTTAAGCTCTTCCTGCAGGGTATGCTCCCTCTTTTCAAGCTCGTTGAACCTGGTCTGATAGTCTTTTTCAAGGGCAGACCGCATATTCTCCGTTTCCCCGTTAAGTCTCTCTTTTTCTTCGTCTATTTTTGAAGCGTAAAGTTTTTCAAATTCCTGCTGCTTCAAAACCTGCTCCTGCCTGAGCTGCCATAATTCAGACTCCATCTGCGCCCACCTGCCCCTGAGTTCGTCGGATTTGGCCTGATAGTCCTGGGCAAGGCGGTTTTCCTTCTGCCTGAACGCCTCTTCATACTTCGCTATTTTTTCTTCCACCTCTTTTTCCCTGTTCTCCAGCCGTTCAAGTTTAGCCCGGAACTGGTATTCCAGAGAATTCTCCTTGGATTTTAATTCCTCGTCGTGAGAGCGCAGAATTTTTTCTATCTCCGCGTTTTTTGATTTAAGCTGGTTCTCAAGAAAACCGATCTGGCCTGATTTTTCCTGAAAGTCCTGTTTGGTTTTGAGCAGATCTTCCTGAAGGGCTCTTATTTTGTCCAGAGACCATCTCAAAGCAAGCCTGGCAGTTTCAACGTCGGTTATGGTCTGTTCGTTAAAAGAGGATTCGTCCCATTGATTCGTCATAAAGCTACCTCATGCCAAAAAATTAAACAAACATATACGCCGGCAAAGTAAATATTCAGTGAATCCCGTTGTCATTCCCACGAAACTTGTCCCTGCAGGTAGTAAGCAGGGAGTGGGAATCCATAGATTCCCGTTTACACGGGAATGACGAGAGCATTTACAATAAGATTACAAACATTTTATGAATTTTTATTGCAATTTTTGTTTCAACCTTGTTACATCTTGAGTTGAGGAGTTGTAGAGTTGAGAGAGTAGAAATTCTATTTTTTTCTAAACTCTACACTCTCAACTCTCAACTTATTCTATGGTATCGTCAATATTTGTCCCGGTTTGACTTCTCCGCCCCGGCCCACGTTTTTGGAATTCGCCTTGTAAATGTCAATCCATTTGGACGAATTGCCGTATGCTTTCTCGGCAATTGACTGAAGCGTGTCCCCATCCTGAACAACGTATATCTTTCTTCCGTCAGGCAGTTTCTGCAAAGCGGAAGGTTCCTCTACCTTGTCCATGGGTTTTCCCGGTTTTTTGGTCATTTTTTCTTCAAGGGAACCCATTCTGTTTTTGAAAAATTCGATCTCGGCTCTGGATTTTTCAAGCTCTTTCTTTAACTCCAGAACCGACTCGGCAGCCCGTCCGCCTTCAGGAGCGGCGGACTCGGCCTTTGAGGTATCTGTTGAAACTTCAGGCATTATAACATGGGCGTAATCCTGTTTTTGCTTATCTGCAAAAGATTTCATTATTTCGGCCTGGCTTCTGACTCTTTTCTCAAGCTCCATAATCTGTCTTTCCTGCGCCAGCGCTCTTTCCTGCGCGGTATTCATGGCTTTTACCGTTTCCGAAAGCTGTTTTTTAAGACTTTCAAAATCATCTACATCCCCGGCCTCGGGAGTCTCTGCCCCGAATCTGACGGAAAACGAAATCCTGTGGGATCCTGACGTATCGGCTATTCCGCCTATCGGAAGCGTAAAAGAATAATCCATGAGGAAGGAAGAATACCTTGTTCCGAATCCCATGTTAAATTGTCTTCTGGAATCTGACCCTCCCAGAAGTCCGAGGCGCAAAGCCAATTTCTTATACAGCCAGCGCTCAGCTCCCGCTGACGCCGTAAAGCTCCCATCCCTGATGCCGAGATCCGCGCTGAAAATGTTACTTGCGGCGAAATACGCAAATCCTGCTTTTATGTGCGCAGGCACGGGGTCTTTGCTGGCAATGCCGATATCCGGCTGGTTGACGTTTTTTACAACCAGCCCGACGGAATATTTGGGGCTGAATCTATATACGCCTCCTACATCCAGCGCAATTGAGGATTTGCCGTAGCCGCTGCTAAAAAGCGGGTCCGCCGAAGTATAGATGTCTGAACTATAACTTTTTCTTAAATGCTTCAGGCTCAACCCGGCAAATATATTTTTCCGGACTTTCCTTGAATAAGCCAGGGCAATGCTGGTCTCAGCATAAGCGTCCGTCAGTCTTGTCTCTTCCCAGCTAAGACCCATGACCCCGGGCAGATATTTTTTCAAAGGATAAACAAGGCCGAAATATCCCCTGCCTATCTGGGAATCGTCGGTCAACCCCATATGCATTCTGCCGTATAAGGCCGTTATTTCAGGACCGGATATGCGGGCAAGTCCGCCGGGATTGGCGTTCACCGCGTTTGCATCGTCCGAAACAGCCGTAAACGCGCCTCCCATGCCCTCGCACCTTGCTCCGCAGCCCGCGTCCATAAACGACGCATAAACATCAGTAACCAGTAACCAGTAACCAGTAACCAGTAACAAAACAGAGAGATTTAAAAAGGATTTCATTTTTTGATTTTTCATTTCTATTTTCATACTTATCCAGATTCTTTAATTTAGCAGAGCTTCGCTCTGCAGCTACTTGTAACCTGCGACCTGTGACTTGTAACTTGTGACTTATTTCGCCAGAACCATTGTTCCGTTGCAATATTTGTCTCCTGCCTTAAACTGGTAAATGTATATGCCTGAATTTGCGACGTCTCCCTCTTTATTTCTGCCGTCCCACATGAGAGAGGCCTCTGAATTGTACGTTCCCTGTCTTAAAGTTCCGATTTCAGCCCCGTCCAGACTGAAAACTTTTGCTCCGCTCACAGGGAGACCTGCGGGATTTTCAAAAATAATGTGGAACTCGTCCCACACGCCGTCCCCGTTGGGAGTAAAAATTTTTTTCGGCACGGTCTGGGTAATGGTAAAACTCTGGGCGCGCAGGACCTGTTTCACTTTAAAACTTCCTGTTTTGGCAGTCACCACCGAAATATTCCCGTTTTCAGAATCAACAGAGCCTCCCAGTTTGACTTCTTCAACGCCATTGTTATAAAAAACAGCGTAGTCATGAGGGCTGTAGACTATTTTCGGGTTTAAAGAACCGGCGCCGACGCCCTGCTTTTTCAGAGGAAGAGTCAGAGTCACGTTATTCGGAAAATTCTGGTTGTAAATCATGTTGTTCTGGCTGTCTTTAAAATAAAGTTTATAAGAAGACACGGTATTTCCAACTTCATCATCAGCATTGCGGGTTATGAAAGGAATTATTTGCTGGCTGATTAGAATGGAATTAACGCTTTTAGGAATGTCCACAAAAGCATTGTTATCATTTGAAACGGATTTTGCGCTTGCATCAATATTTTTAAGCCATAAGGATGAATCACTCTCATTATTGTAAATGTCTTTTGCTTTGACAAAATACCATTTTGTGCCTGAAAGCGTTTCAGTATAAGAAAAAACGCTGCTGGAAACAGATGTGATAAACGTAGATGACCCGCCTACTCCAGTCGTCATATATATTTTATATTCCTTTATATTTATAGAATTGCCCATTATATCCATAGTTACAGGCTGCCAGGACAGAGTTAGATTTGAACCTGAAATGCTTGCGCTCGCAAGAGGAGTTCCTGGCTTATATGTGCCTGAAACAGCAGGCAGAAATATGCTGCCGATAGAGGCGTAAATTGTTTCTATGCTTGAGAAATTTCTTGCTTTTGCTTTTACGTAATAGGTGGTTTTAGGCGTTAACCCGGTGAAATTTATTAAAGCGGAGGATGTCCATCCTGAACTTACTGCTACGGAATAATCGGTAACGCTGGAAGCCTGCACATAATATTCCGTGCCTGAAAGATTGTTTGCGCTGAAATTGACCGTGAAACTGCCCGTGCTTATTGAACTGAAAGAAGAAAGAGACGGCGGGTATGCCTGCGTCAGAATCTGCGCTATCTGGGACAAACCGCTGTAAATGGTAACTTCATCTCCTATGTAAACCGTGGCGTAATAAGTCGCGTTGCCTAACAGGTTTGAAACAGAATAATACTGGGCGCTTCCGCTTGAAGCCGTTGTTGAGATCTGTGCGGCATACGTGGTGTTGGCAAAAGAATGGCCCGCGTCCGTTGAATAATCAATCCTGAAATAGCCAGGGTTAAGATTTCCGGTGTTGCCGTCGTCTCCTGTAACATTCCATGAAAGATTTATCAGGCCTGCCGATGAGGTCTGAATCTGCAAAGAGCTTATGGGGTCGGGCGGAATCGCAACCGTGTAAAAAGTCGCGTTCTGGGAAATCCTGCCGAACAAATTTGCGCTGTCTTTCGTTCTCATTGATAAATAATACATCTGGCCCGGCGGAAGATTTGAAATGGTTCTCTGGCTTGTGGTGCCGGGAGAAAGAGCAGTTACGCTCAAAACTGATTGAACCGAAGCATAATTGGAATAAGTTATCGGGACCGAGGCTATCTTGACGTCAAATGAACTTGCCTGGCCCACGTTTCCGTCTCTTCCTTTGTGAGTCCACCACAGAGAAATTTCACCCTCTAACACTGACTGAGTGCTTACCGCTATATCGGAGACAACGCCGGGACTGTGGCTTGTCCTTGAATGGCCTGAAAGAAGTTTTCTGGTCCCGCCTGTTATCTGGACTCCTGAAATTTCTCCTATAACTGATTCTAATTTTTGGGTAGGGCTGGTGGATATGGCAAGTCCGCTTGTAACGGAATTTGTCTCAAGCGCTTTAGTCTGGGCGTTAAGATTAGTGAATAGCAAAAGAAATAATGTAGTTGCAAAGCTTGCTTTGCCATAATGTACCGGGCGAATTGCTATTCGCCCTTGTAGCCGCAAATCTTGCTTTGCAAAAATACTATTTCTTTTCATAATATCACTGCTTTTCAAAATTACTTACCGCAGCCTTTAGTAGTCTCTGAACTATAAGCTACGGCAAAAAGCGTAGTACCGGTGCTGACACATACTACATTCCGGTCGGTATTATAAAATAAATCACCCGCATCAGCAGGAGTAAGCGCTTCAATTGCTGCCTGTGTAAGTTTAGGAATATGAAACCTGGAAGAAGCGGTATTAGTAGCCACGGCTTTGGCGGTCAGAACCATATCCGCGACATTAACAGTTCCTGCATTGACTTTAATGCCTGAACTTGTTTCTATGCTGTATTGCGTTCCCCCATTAGCAGTAAATGTTCCGCTTGAAGCAGTTATCCCGCCGTTGGTGATAACCACTGACGTGCCGACCAGGACTTCATTCAAGCCAGTACCTGCAGTTATTGAAGCGCCGCTGCCATAGGTCTGCACGCCTGTAAATGTATTCGCAACTAAACCAGGGATATCTGTGCCTATTGCAAGGCCTAAGTTGCTCCTTACTACGGCAGCATTATAAAAACCACTTATTGCAACTGATGACGCTATCACACTTGTGCCTAAACTGCCAGCTGCTATCCTGTCAGCAACAATGGTTCCAGCGCCGGTTAT
>JACQWV010000040.1 GCA_016209085.1 Elusimicrobiota bacterium | reverse complement strand
TTCAGGTCTCTACATGGACAGGAAGTGCATGGTCTGTAATAGTGGATTGGGCGAATGTCAACAAGGTTTACATATCCAGTTGGAATTATACATCAGTTCCAGCCTGGGATAGCGGTAAGAAGTACGGTATTCGTACCCAGGCGTTTGATGATACAATACCGGATCCTGCTAATAAAGAGGACGTGACCGGTAAAACCAATCTTGAGTTTGTATATGACACGGAAGTGCCTGATACCCTTTTAGCCGCACCTGGCGCCGCTAACCCGAACTATGGTCCAGCGAGACCGCTCGGCACCGTCTCAGGTACTACTACTGAATATCCGCTCGCACTCGCACCAAAATATGACGCTGGTATAGATAAAGTAGAGTTGCGAATTTCAACAGCGGGCGCATCTAACAATTACTGGAATGGGACAACATGGGTTTCTGAAAAAGAGACCTGGAATGTAGCGAGCGCCAGTGCGCCGTTTGTGTTCACATCCACACCTGCATGGCAGAATGGGAAGGAATACACAGTAGAAAGTAGAGGTAAAGATAAGGCGCTTCCGTCAACCAACCTGGAACTATCATATTCTACGGTAACATTCAAATGGGATGATGGGTTGCCGACATCAAAGCTCATCAGTCCTGCGACATGGTGGTGGCAGAAGTCCATAGCGACCATATCCGGCACCGCAGCGGATAGTTGGTCATTGATAGAAAATGTACAGTTAAAAATATCATCCGATGTTTCAGGTAGTTGGAACACGGTTACCGATTGGACGATAGCGAAGGGCTCATCGCCGTGGGAAGTTAGTTCAATAGCATGGTCTAATGGCGTGAAATACAAAGTGGATGCGAAGGCGAAGGATAGATCTCAAAATGTGGAATCGCCAATTCAGGAGCAGCAGTTCGTCTATGATGTCAGCGTTCCGACAGTAGTAGTAACTGCGCCGCCTAACGGTTCATTTAACGCATCTGCGCTTGTATCCATATCGGGAACGGCGCTGGATTACCCGGTAACGCCCTCCACCGGGTGTCTATCAAATGTCCAGATAAGGGTAAAACACGCAGGGCTGGATAGATACTGGGACGGTTCTGATTATACTATCGCGTACGCTACATTAGCGTGGTATAATGCGCTCAATGATTCAGGCGATTGGAAGGTCTGGAAATCCACAAAACCAACATTCAGTAATAATACAACATACTGGGTAGAAGCGATCGCATATGATAAATCAGGCAATACGCCTGTCTATGTCTCAACCAGAATATTCCAGAACGATACAAATGCACCATCATCCAGGTTAGTGATGCCTGCTAACTTGAAGGCGTACCGGCAACTGCCGACGATATCAGGCACTGCTGCTGATGGCGAGAACAGTGTTACAACGGTGAAATTGTGTCTGAAGCGGCTGACTGTGCCGTCAACCTGGTACAAAGGCGGGACAACAAAGGACTTTACGGAATCAGTTGAAAATCAACTTGGCACTGTATTAGCATTACCAAAATGGTCGTTTGATGAAATAGATGTAGCGAAATTCAACTCCGGCACAAGTTACTGGGCGTATTCCTCTGCCTGGGATGAGGCGGGTAATAAAGAGATACTGGGTTCAGGTGCATCATCTTACTTCGTGTGGGATATAACGGTGCCGTCATCAACGGTGACAAATCCGGCGGTTGTCGCTGGTAATGTAAATAACCTGACGACTGTTTCAGGCACTTGTAAGGATATATCGCCTTTGACACCAGCGGGTGCGTTAACCTCCGATGGTCTGTCAAAAGTAGAGGTTCAGGTATCCTCAATGGGCGCCGCCTGGTCTGTTATCACACCGTGGACCGATACCGGTGTTTCACTTTATGTTGATAGTTATACATATATAACCGACTCTGTGCATCGGTTATCCGGTAAGAAGTATCTTGTTAAAACCCGAGCGACTGATAAATCACTGGATACCGTCGGTAATTACGGCAACCTTGAAGATGGCGATGGAAAAACCGGCTATACGATAATTTACGATACCCATATGCCGTTGACAACTATATCTGTGCCGGTGCATCAGGATTATTACGGACCTAATAAAACGCTTCCGACGATTTCCGGCAGCGCCTGGGATTACCCGACAGCTGCTGGCAGCGTCTACAACACCAAGGTGTCAACTGTATATCTCAGGATATACGATTATCAGGATGATAGATACTGGGATGGCGATTCATGGGAAATTGCCGCTACCTGGCTTAAGACGAACTGGGTAACGGATGGCTCCAGTTGGAGTTATACATCGCCCGCATGGATTGATGGCCATGAGTATCGTGTAAATAGCAGAGCGCTTGACTGGGCAGGGAATACGGACATCGCGTATTCAACCAATACATTCAAGTATGATATCCAGAAACCGTCGTCCACGATCCTATTCCCGAACAGTGCATATGAGAAACCGTTTACAACAATATCTGGAACGGCTGAGGACCCTGGCGGTGGAAATAAATCGGATGTCAACCGCACCGAGATTCGGCTGAAACGGGATTCACCGACCGGCTACTGGAACGGCTCATCTTTCCAGACGGATCCGATCTGGGTCGTCTGTATCGACTCAAAGACCTGGAGTTACAAATCAGGTCCTAATTTCAATAACTACAATGGCGAACTATTTGAACTGCGCTCTAAATCAACCGATAAAGCGACCAACCAGGAAGCAGAAGATAGAAACATATGGAACTTCACCATAGATAACTCCTCGCCGAGCGTTTTGAATGTTCAACCCTCAACCTGGACAAAGGTGGTAAGTGATTTACCGACGATATCCGGCAGAATCAATCGTGAGGATGACGGCAAATACTGGAATAATGTCAACAGCGCATTTGAGACATATACCAATAAAGAGGATGCATGGTTTACACCGACATTGACACCGGATTGTACTGTATGGACGAAACCATTTAGCGCATGGACCGATGGCTCTACATATTACATAGAGAGCAAATCAATAGATAAAGTTGGCTACTATTCAGTCGGTTATTCAAGTAGTTACTTTAAGTATGATGTTTCAGCGCCGGTAAGTAAGGTGACCCTGCCTGTAACAAACCGGTTCGCCAACACATTCACCAGTATATCCGGCACAGCGAGTGATTCCTCGGGTATCAAGGAAGTAAAGTTAAGTATCAAGCGGTTAACAGCGTCCGCAAGTTATTTCAACGGCACCGATTTTATCTCTGCAACTGAGGTGTGGTTATTAGTAACCCAGAATCCGACATATAATAACTGGAAGTATACCGACTTAACAGCAAGTAAGTTGCTCAATGGCACCAGTTACTTTATCAAATCAAGGGCGATAGATAATTCCGTACCGGAATTAACCGAGGTTCAACCGGTAGATCTCTCCTGTTATTTCACATATGATACAACGGCACCTGTAAGTGCGGTGCTTTATCCCGATGCGAAAGCGTATTCTGCATTGACGACAATATCAGGAACCTGTAATGATATTGTGCCGCCAGCGCCTGATATCGCTTACTCCAACGCTATCTCATCGGTCCAGGTTCAGGTCTCTACATGGACAGGAAGTGCATGGTCTGTAATAGTGGATTGGGCGAATGTCAACAAGGTTTACATATCCAGTTGG
>JACQWV010000086.1 GCA_016209085.1 Elusimicrobiota bacterium | reverse complement strand
CGCCGGTATTGTCCGCCCCGCCTATGTCAATTCGCCCGCTCCCGTGATTCCATAGAATAATAAGATGTTTTTTTGCAGGATATGTCTGGGCCGACCATTTTACGAAATCCGCGAAATATTTCCAACTTCCCATATCCGAATTTGTTTTTCTTTCGCTGGGAGAGGTAATTTTGAAGGGTTCAGTGTCTTTCTGTATGAAATATCTGGCTGAATTGCCTCTATCATTAATCAGCCCCAGTTCAACTGTAACCGCAATCTTATCCGTAGATCCTATACTCTCCATCTCATTGACGTCTTTTATCGCTGCGCGGGCCAGGTCGTTCCTGCCGTTGATGAACACAGCCACAAGCCATTCCCTTTCCTGAGGAGCGGCTGGCGCGGCCGGAGAACCAATGACGGGCTGTTCAGAAACTTCAACAGAAGCCGGCGCGGCAGAAGATTCTGATTTAGATTTAATGTCCTGGAGATTCGGGTATAAATCGTCAAAGGAAATTTCCTGGCCGTTGACATTGACAATCAGCGCCCATATTGCAAAGAGTTTAATCAGAAGATTTTTCTTCATACCGGCCTCTAACTATATTATGAGGCATTAAAACAAATATTTCACGGGCATTATGTCCTGTTTGTCAATAGGTCTTAAGTCCTATATTATCAGAGATGCTCTCGTCGGAAGCCTGAAAAGAATCCGTTTATAGTATACATCAGGGAGCTTGACTTGTCAACCCCGTTGGAAATCCGCCCTGCCCTTTGGGCACGGCGACAGCCGCCTCGGGGCGGCTTATTTCTAACGGGGTCAATCCCGCACAAAAATAATCACAGGCTTCAACTCGCATGTCGCAAGCCGGACGCAGGGAAGGAAATTTGTCCCGCGCCCTTTGTCTTTACCCCGCACCAGAAAGCCCCAGACTCTGTCTGGGGATGAAGGTGCAAAGCCCGTAGGGCTTTCGGTGCGGGATTCCGCTCCGCACCGCAGGTGAAGGAAGCCCCCGACTCCTGTCGGGGGAGCTTCACTTGTCACTTGTGACTTGAGACTTGTGACTTGTTTTTATGTATTCAATTATTCCGGGAAGGATTGAAAGGACAATTACGGTGAGAATTGCATAAGAAAGATTATTTTTGATTATCGGTATGTTTCCGAAATAATATCCGGCAAGAAGCAGGCTCGTAACCCACAGAATTCCTCCGCTTATGTTATAAAAGAGGAATTTTGAGTAAGTCATGGTGCCCACGCCCGCCACAAAAGGAGCAAAAGTTCTTACAATCGGCACGAATCTTGCTATGATTATTGTTTTAGCCCCGTATTTTTCATAAAACCTGTGCGTTTTTTCAAGATATTCCTTTCTGAAAATTAGTTTTTTTAACTGCATAATGGTTGTAGATTCGTTGACAGTTCCGTTATAATGGAATACCCTGGGTCCGAGATACGCGCCTATCCAGTAATTCACAGTATCGCCTAAAATAGCGGCGGCAGACAGGACAACAAAGCTCGTCCACAGGTTAATGGACTTGTTGGCGCCGAAAGCTCCTATCACGAATAAAAGGGAGTCTCCGGGCAGGAACGGGGTTGCCACAAGCCCGGTTTCGCAGAAAATTATTAAAAACAGCGCCAGATACGTCCAGTTGCCGTACTGCTGGAGAATCTGGCTGAGGTATTTATCCAGATGCAGGATGAAATCCGCGAACTGAAAAAAAAATTCCATAAATAAAAATGGGTGGTATAGGATTTGAACCTATGACCCTTCCCGTGTGAGGGAGTAACACACCATACTCTTCTGCTGAGCTAACCACCCGTATAATCAAATCACTCTACTTGCCGGCGTTGAAAAATGCCAGCGTTGAAGAGTAACACACCATACTCTTCTGCTGAGCTAACCACCCGTATAATCAAATCACTCTACTTGCCGGCGTTGAAAAATGTCAGCGTTGAAGAGTAACACACCATACTCTTCTGCTGAGCTAACCACCCGAGCAGCGCTTCCCGAATAATAAGAAGATATTTATACCTTGACGTTTGCTATAACAGCAATATTTTACAAAATTCAGGGAAACTTTATTTCAGGTTGCTGAGGGCGTTTGTGAGGCAGTTCAGGTATTCCAGAAGCTGGCCGAGGGAAGCCCCCGGGCCGGGATCAACGCAGTTGTTCATGAATTCAAGATCCGGCGCTGAAACATCTTTCATTTCCTTTAAGAAATCGTCCCATCTGGTATCTATGCTGAAGGCGAGATTGTCGTATCTAGCTTCATACCCTTTATTCGGAAGATATATTGCAAGTCCGTTGGCATTTTTAACTTCCTACTGAATGTAAAGACTGCCGTTCAGATAACCGGAGCCGTTCAGATGAACGAAACTTCCGGTGGGCCATCCCGAGACCGAGATGCTTCCGGTCATATTGGCTGAACCGACGTATTTCCCGTCTTTATAGAACTGAACGTGGACATTCGGCCACACTGTCTGGAACACGTACTGGTTCGGATAAATCCACATTGAAGCCAGGACATTTACGTAGGTGTTGTTGCTTGTGACCTTGCCTGAAGAATCCCGGAAGGTGGCCCATCCGGTCATATTAACGGTAGTGAAACCGCCGTTTGTGCCCGGCACCCAGCCCGAACCTGTCAGGTGAACGTATCCGGAAACAGACACATACTGGCTTTTTGTTTCCGGGGGTTTAGCGGAGATATCAGCCGTTTGTTGTTTTTCAACAGGTTGTTTGACCGGTTCATCAGCAGAAAAATCCGCCAGAGTCAGTTGTGAGAAAAATTCAGCGTCTGAAACCGGAATCGCGTATAAAATCTGCGAAAACAGGAAACATGCGGCGATAAAAGAAAACATGACTTTTTTCATAAATAAAACCTCCTCGTAACCCTATAATAGTAATTATACCAAATGTCTCAGTAAGTAAGATACGGACGATCTTGCCACTGGCCCAGCAGGCTGCCCATGCTGGCTGGGCTCTGTTTTAACCCGTATAGAAGCGTTACTAAATCGTGCCAGCCGGTCGCTTTCGCGAAAACGAAATCAGCGTATTTGTTTTCAAACACGCTTTCAAGCTTGGTCTGGTCAATTTTGGAAGTCACCGGCGCGATATAAGCGGATATCCCGTGGCTGTCTTTCAAATCCCTGCCGTTCATGTCTGCTCCGACCGTGTAATTTGCAATTACGAATTCTGTGGATATGAATTTGAGAAGTTCGTCTATTTTCGCTTTCAGATTTTCTGCGTTTCCGTCGGTTCCTTTCAGGTTTGCCTTAAGGATTTCGGCGAAATTGTAAATGTCGCCGAAAAACGAAATGGTCTTGCCCGGGTCGTCTCCCGCGAGTATGTCGTAGCGCATGACATTTTCTTTGGCTGTTCTGAGCGCATCTGTTTCGCCGGATTTAATCGCAAGTCCCGCGAATTCGCCTAAAAGCTTGTGGAATTTGTCGGTCTGGTTGGCTTTGATTGCCGAGATATGGATGCCTTTTTTAATCACGGGATAGGCCGCTTTATAGAACGCGTTAATTGCATAAGCTGAAAGAGAAGCCATGGTTTCGGCTGATTTATCCGGATATTCCTTAAAAACCGTAAGGATAAGGTCATAGGGATACCCTAATCCGGGGAATAGTTCCTCGGAGCCCAACACAAAATCCGCGTTGTCTTTGACTTCGGCAAGCACTTCTGCCATCTGCATCAGGCATGCGTCAAAAGCCAGAATATCAACCTTGCCCGCGTCTTTCAGAATCCGGCCTATCTGCTGAGTTCTTATGTAGTTTCCGGTTTCATCGTCAAAAGATATGCCCTTGGAATTATCTTTTTCGGCTTTTGCCGGGTCCAGCCAGCCTGTGCCGTGGTCCCAGAGAACAAGCATGTATTTTTTAGCCGGGAAATACTGCTTTGACCATTTAACGAACTCAGTCGCTCTCTGGAAATCGCCCATGTCCACTTTTGCAGTCTTCATAAGGACTTTTGATTTTATCTTGTCCTCGTCCCCGTCTTTTTCTATGTAAAGCCGTCTTGAGCCGGTCCAGCCAAAGTCAATAAGGCCGTTTTTTATCCTGCCGATTTCAACAACGACGTTTACATCCTTATTAGAACCGACTTTTTCCATTGTGTTCACATTGTAAAGCCCGGCTTTCTCAAGGTCGTTCTTGCCGTTGATGAAAACCATTATGGTCCATTTCTTTTCCGGCAGGGGTTTTAATTCCTCGTTCCCGGCGAAAATCCAGTCAAAAACGCCCTTAGTTTGTGTTTCTAACGGAGTTGCAATTTCAGGCATGCCGGCTCTGTCAATAGAAATACCGGTGTTTTCAAATTCAACGGGCAATTCCTGCGTAAAAGCGGAAGTAAAAGAAAGAGTCAGGAAAGCTGTTAGCGCCATGGTTAGTTTTTTCATAATATCCTCCAAATTAATTATACCCGAATTAAAGAAATTGTTGCAGGGACATAAGTCCCATTCGCAAGAGAACTTTAGCCCCATGCCGTGATGGGACTAAAAATTCATTTTTACGGGTCATGTGTCCGTTGTCATATGAGGAATTATTTGGTAAAAATATATATACATCATTTTCCGGAGGTTTATAAAATGAAAAAAATATATTTAATAATAATCGCAATGACGGTTTGTGTAAATTGTTTGTGTGCTTCTGAAACGGAAAAAAGCAAAGTCGTTTCAAGCGCGGATTTTGAATCGCTGACTTTGAGCGTTCCTAAAACAGAAATGTCCGCCCCTGTGTCGCTTGAGTCAAAAACAGCTGTTCCGGAATCGGAAAAAAGCCGGAACAAAATCGGAACCATAAAAGGCGGCATGAATCACAGCCCGGTCAATGTAATGATAGACAAACGGCAATGGACGATTACGGGCGGAATAAACTTGAGTCCCATAAACCTTAAAATTGACCATGAAACCGGCAGTATTACGGGCGGAGCCAACCACAGCCCGGTCCAGCTGAAATTCGTCTGGACTCCCGAGGAAATTTTAACCGAGGGCGGAGCGAATCTGAGTCCCGTCCAGCTTAAAGTCAATTGGAAGCAGGGAATTTTAATGGGTTATTCAAATCACAGTCCGGTCAAGATTGAGTTTGACATGAAAGAGGGCTCAGCTGACGACAACATCGTGTATTTAAAAGGCTATGCCAACTATTCGCCTGTTGAACTTCAATTTGACAAAGTTTCAGGACATCTTACGGGCGGAATGAACTACAGCCCGGTTGACCTCTATTTTGAGAACTGCGACCTATATGATTTCCTTCAGTACTTTTTCGTATTCCTGAAAAAACGATAGTATAACAGCAGTGAATAGCAGTCAATTACTTCTTGTTTTCACTCGCCACTAACCACTGCTTTTAGTGTGCGGGGGCTGCCTTTTTTATATATAATCTCTCTAATGAAGAAATTTTTCTTTTTGTTTATTTTTCTTTTGCTTGCGTCCGGTCCAAGACTGAATGCCGCATGGTGGCTTGAAAATGACTACTCTTTCGGTTCCGACAGCTATAAGAGAGAGACTCTGACTCTTTTTCACGGCTTTTCCACAAGCGCGGTAGCGGGCGTCAGCGCTTCTTTTATCAGGGATAATTTTAGATACAAAGACGAAGTTTTCGCTTTCAGACTGCCTGTCTCATATATTTCAGAGAATTTCTTCCTGTCCCTCACCCCCTTTTTGTATCCCGGCGCGGATGTTGACGCGAAAGCCCGGGGAGCAAAGCTTTATTTCATGACCCCGCTGATTCGCAGAAACGAGGAAGGCAGTTATACTCATTTGATGGTTTCCGCATCCGGAGCCAGCCAGGAGGCTCAAATACTGGAAAACCAGAATCTGAAGCAAAAAAAATTTGACGAGGGTTCTATTGAACTGCAGGTGGAAAAAAATTTTTACAACGAGTTCTTTTTCCTCTTTTCAGGGGCGCTTTTCAGAAATTTTGACGACGTGAGGCAGTCAAGCGTGAAAAATGCCCTAATGGATCATTCTGAAATGGCTTTTCTGGGCTCTTTCAGGTCTTTTGTTGAAATTCCCAAGCATGCCGTTTCTATTGATTTCGCCAGGAATATGAGCGAGGAATCCGGCTCTCAGAATAGCTATTTATACGCCGTATTTAGTAGAATTGCTTTAAAAGAAGCAAGCGACATAAGTTCCGCCACCATCGGTTTCAGGTCCATGGTGACGGGTAAATCTTTTTTGAGTTTTGCGTATAACTGGCACAAGCAGGACCACGCCAAAAGAAAAGACTATTACAAACTTTTGTTTCAGGTATTTTTTTAAATTATGCTGCTGCAATCACAGGAAAGTCTTGAAATGCTCGTGATGGTGTCAAGGCTTTTGTCTTCAAAGCTTGACATCTCGGAGCTTCTTACCACAATCATGAGGTTGGCATCCAGAGTAGTCGGCGCAGAGAGGGCGTCGCTGTATCTTCTTGACGAAAAAAGCCAGGAACTCTATTTTGACGTGGCATTAGGTCTGCCTGAAGACGTCCAGAAAATAAGGCTGAAATTGGGAGAGGGGCTTGCAGGCGCCTGCGCAAAGGAAGCAAAATCCATAATAATAAACGACGTGGCGGTCGATTCCAGGCATTTCCAGAAAGTTGACGAGGAAAGCGGGTTCGTAACGCGCTCTCTCCTTACCTGCCCCATGATAATCAAAGGCAAGGTCATAGGAGTGGTTCAGGCAATCAATAAAATTGAGGGCGATTTCACCGAGATAGACAAAAACAATTTTGAAGCATTCGCCTCGCAGGCGGCCATTGCCATTGAAAATTCAAGGTTGTTTTCCTCGTTGAGGGAAGAGAAAAGAAAACTTGAAATAATATTCAAGAAGATAGAGGAAGGAGCGGTATTAACCTTGCCGGAAGGCGCAATAATAATAGCCAACAATTCGGCGAAACTTTATCTTGAATTCGAAAAATACAGGTTTAACAACGTAAAAGACGCGTTTGCCAATTTCAAGGTTTTACCTTCCTTTGAGGAAATTATCGCTTCTGCGGGGCCTATTATAAAGTTTGAGATAAGCAGAGACAAACCCAAAAAGCTTTTTCTGGACGGCTCGGCAATAAAATTATTTACGCATAAAGAGGATGAATCCGAGATCCTTGAGGGATGGCTTTGGATTTTCAGCGACGTCACGGAACAGAAAATGGAAGAATGCATGGCGAGGAATTTTCTCTCGCTTATCTCTCACAAATTTAAGACTCCGCTCGCTTCCATAAACGGATTCGCCCAGATATTGTTTGACGAGGCCAGAAATAAAAATCTTTCCGATATGATAAAAAAGGCCTCCGAGACCATTCATACTCAGGGAAGAAAGCTCAATATGCTGGTGGAAAGCCTTCTGGATTTCGTGACAATAGACAGTCTGCATGAGGACGGGTTGAATAAAACCGAATTTGATTTTTCAGAGCTTGTCATAGAGACGGTTGAGCTGGCGAAAACCAAATACCACGCCGGAGCGAACGTGGATTACAGAATTTCGGTTCCTCAGGGAATGAAAATAAACGCGGACAGGGCGCTTGTTAAAAGCGCGCTCAGAAATCTTATTGAAAACGCGGTCAAGTTCAACCCTTCGGATAATAAAATAGCCGTAATCTCGGTTCAAGAGAAAGAAGGCGGCATCATGCTTTCAGTGGGGGACAACGGCCCTGGAATTCCCCCCGAGGAATTAGGCAACATATTCAATAAATTTTACCAGGTGGAGGCTTCGTTTACCGGCCAGGTTGAGGGATGGGGGCTCGGCCTTGCTTTTGTCAAAAAAGTCGCCGAGGTCCACGGCGGAAAGGTTTTCGTCAAATCCCAGCTTCAGAAAGGCTCCGCATTCACGATAATGCTGCCAAAATAGCAGGTTGAGATTAAGATTAAGGTTGAGGACTAAACTTCTTAACCTGAACCTTAACCTTGACCTGTTTTTTTAGAATTTCATGCTGAGGCTTAATTTTTTGGTTGTGTCAATGTCGCCGAAGGGCGAGAAGGCGTAGTCTATCTGAAGATTTGAAAGATTAAATCCCACTCCGCCTGAAATCCCGCTAAGATTCTCCGAAGCGTCATGCGCATTCAGGATTTTTGCGTTGTAACCGCCTCTCAGGAACATATTGCCCAGCAGATTATATTCGGTGCCTATACTGAATGAATTTTCCTTTTCATTAATCAGGCGTTTAAAGTCTACAGCCAGATTGACGGACTTAAAGACTCTGGCTGCCGCGCCGAATTTCACTGAAAGCGGGAGGGAATCCCGTCTGTTTATGAATTTAAGGCCTTTTCCCATGTTCTGGACAGCTATTCCCACTGAAACGGGCATGCCGTCTATTTTATGGAGAAAGCCCGCGTCAAAGGCGAACGCCGAGGCAGAATAGTCCGCTATTGAGCTGGTCAGATATTTGAGCCCCAGTCCTATGCTTGACGCGTTTCCTACAGTTTGTGCAAGAGCAATGCTGAAAACGCTGTCCCGCGCTTCAAATCCCCCAAGACTTGAGCGGTTTGAAGAGCGTCCCTGTATTTCGCCGTGATCCATTTTTGCCGCTGAAATACCGGCCGAAACTTTGCCGAAAGGAATCGCCATTGCCGCAAAATCATATTTTTCGCCCAAAACCCAGTCCGCGTGCATGAAAGAAACTTCCCTTTTTTGCATGGCTGCCAGACCCGCTGGATTGTAATATATGGAGTTGGCGTCGTTTGAAACGGCCGTAAAAGCAGAACCCATCGCAGATGGCCTGGCTCCCACGCCTATGTTCAGGAAATCCGCGCCTGAGTCAAGGGCTTCGGCTATTTTTGAGCAAGGCGTCAGAAGAAAAGTAATTGCAAAAACAACGACCCACGGCCTTGTCAGCCAGTATATGGCTTCATTCATGAAGTCCTTTTTTGTCCTTCTATCCAGAAAGTTCATATTTCTTCCGTTTCAACGCACGACAGCCTGCCCTTCCGTAGCTTTAGCGCAGGAGGGCGAGTTTGCCTGACGCCTTAAGTTTCTGAGCTCCTTTTGAAACTTCTATGAGATAATAATAAACGCCGCTTGCAAGTTCCTCTATGACCTCATACTCATAAGCATTTTCAGACCCGTTCCCGTCTTCAATCAGGGACGGGGCTCCAGTAACAGCCGCCTCCTTCACCAGTCTCCCCGATACAGTATAAATTTTTATCAAAACTTTCTCCCCGGAAGAAGCTTCTATGTGGATTTTGGGTTTTTCCCCGGCTTTGGCGGGGTTCGGATACGCATAAACTTCGTTGAGTTTGAAATCCGGGTCAGGCGCGGGTCCTGAATTTTCAACCCCCCCTGCCATGACCTGATAAACCGAAAAGTGGGTTATGTCGGCTCTTACAAGATTTTCTTCTTCCGAAACTCTGGAATCCAGTTCCTCCCATTCGGCGGATTGGGCGTTCCAGTGGCAAATTTTAAGATTCTTTGCTTTCACTCCTTCGGGAAGCTTTGCGCTATCATACGGCAGGGCTATTGTCACGGGTTTTTCAAAACCGATTCCGTGCGGCCCGAACTTAACCGGCTTTGACACTTCAACAAGATTTTTTTTGCCCTTGCTTTCATCCCTGGCTTCTTTTTCTTTATTGGAGAGCGTGTTATTATCCTCTTCTTCAATTGTCATAACAAGCTCCGGATTGCCGGGGAAAGCGCCTGCCGGGATGTCTGCCTCGGCTTTGAAATGAGTTTTTCTTTTGCCTGCCCTGGCTTCAAGAAATTTTGAAAAGAATTTTGATTTTGACAATACCCAGTTTGTGTTTTCCCCCGCGAAGGTTTTTCCGTCTTTAAGATTTCCTTCAATTTTAAGCGTTACCTGTCCCTCTTCAACGACTTCAGCCACTTTCTGCCTGCTGAATTTGAACATCGCGTACTTATGTCCTAACAGGGCGCCAAATCTTTCACTTTCTCCGTCCTCATATTCGCCGTCATAATCGCCCTCATGGAATTTGTTGCGCCAGCTTGAATCCGCATATATGGGACTTATCGGCTTTCCGTTGACCGCCGAAATCCTCACAGAGCCGTAAACTATGTCTCTTGCGTCTGCCTCAGGAATCCCGACTATTGCCATTATCCATCTGCCGTGCGATTTTTTGTTTATAACGCTCGGAACTATTTTTACAAAGGCCTTGATGGAGTTTTGAATCTGCATGTAATAAATGTTTGACTGGGGCCCGTCAATGTAGGCGTCTCCTCCTCCAAGAGCGTATATGTACTTTTCGCTTGAGACTGCGGCAAGAGCAAGCAGATTCTTCGGCAAAGCGTCAAGCGCCTGCCATGAGCCGAGAGAGCCGTCATTCAGAACCGGCGCGAAATAGACCGCGTTAAGAACCCCGTTTGTATTGTGTCCGCCGAACACGTAAATATTTTTTGAAGTCGCTGCCAGGGCGTGGAAACTCACTGGTTCCGGAAGTTCTGATATGCTTTGCCACTGGCCCAGCGAGCCGTCAGGATTTATGTCAGAAGCGTATACAGCTGACGAATTTTCCGGGGCAGGCAGGCCTTCATTGGTGTAAAGGGTGTGTCCGTAGTTCCCGCCGGCAACATATATCCTGCTTGCGAAAATTGCCGCCTTGTGGCCGAAGAGTTTCACGGGAAGAGCAGTCGTCTGGTTCCATGCTCCGAGGGTTTTATCCGGAAGTATTTCAGCCCAGTAGACTTCCGAAGTTGACCCCACGCTTCTTATTATGCCGCCCATTACATAAATCCTGTTTCCGCGCGTAATAAACCACATTCCTCGGACCGAACATATTGTTGCCGCCTAATACATAAATCGTTTGATTGTATACCACAGTGGCGTGAAGCCCCAGCCCCAGGAATTCAGGCATGTTATTAGCCACTTTCCATTCTGATAATGTTCCGTCCGGGTTTATCTCAGCCGAATAATAGACATTGTTCAGGAAACCGCCGGCGCCTCTTATTCCTCCCGTGTCGCTGAGGCCGCCTGCGACATAAATTCTGTTTTCTGATATAACGGCAGTGTGGGCCAGCAGAACCTGCGGAAGATTTATTGTTTCGGAAAACTGGGCGCTGGAGAATTCCGGCCAAGCGGAAATCATCAGGCCAAAGGCCAGCGGCAGAAAACAGATGTTCTTTAGAGTTTTCATAGTCCCTAAAATGTAGTAGCAAAGCTTGCTTTGCCTTGTTAGCCGAGCAAGCTCGGCAACTACAACTACCGAAAAGCAAACCGGGCTGCTGAAAAACATAAGGCTTAAGTTCCAAGCCCGTATTTGCTTTTCGGCAGCCCGGCTGGCTAAACTTTAATACCGGTTGAATTTCGGCAGCCCGTCCGGCTTTTTAGCCCCGCAGCTTTGCGCCCCCCGCTTTAAGCGGGGTTTGCCTTTATCGTACGGCTTTCTAATGATAGTATAGCAGGCGTATATGGTTTGTCAAGGGTTTTTTTTGGGTTATTTTTTGGGAACTCGAATCACATTTTCTCAATGATTTTGTAATAATAAGATAAGTATAATATTAAGGTAATGAACCGCCGGCTGACCGCCATTTTACTGATATTTGCCGTTTTTCCGCCCTCCACGGCTAATTCATCCGCGGACGGAGGAAGCCCAGGGTCTTTTTTGCGCCATCCCGTGGGAGCCAGAGCCGGGGCAGCAGGATTCTGGCAGGCAGCTGTTGTTGACGACGCGACAGCCGTTTACTGGAATCCTGCCGGACTTTCTCTTGTGAAAAAACCCGAAGTGAATTTTGCCGGTACCCGGCTTTTTGAGGATACGGACTATTCTTTCTTCGGCGTTGCGCGCCATATTGGAAAAAACAAAGGTTTTGGAGCAGGATATATTAGACAATCAAGCGGGGGATTTGAAAAAAGGACAAATCCTTTTGAGTCAGGAACCGGATTTTCAATATATAATGAGGCTTTTTTTGCCGGATTCGGAATGGTTTTAAATGAAAAAAAAATTCCCGCAGGAGCCGGCTTTGCTTTAAAAAGAGTCAGCCACAAAATTGATGTTTTTTCAGACGCGGATTTCGGCCTTGATTTCGGCATAATGGCGGGTCCTTTTAAAAAATTCAGGTTTTCCGGCCTGATAACAAACGCGGTTAAACCCGAGATTAAACTCGTGTCAAGACCCGTAAAATATCCGGCAGGATGGAATTTTTCATTTGCATGGGAAAACGCTCTCTACAGGAACTGGAGTCTTCTGGCCGGGGCGGGACTTGAAAAAATAGAGAGCCAGGAATTTCAGACTTCTGCCGGAGCGGAGATTTCTTACAATGAAAAAGCTTTTTTGAGATTCGGGGTGGCGGATGCGGGATTTTCAGGCGGAGCCGGCGTTAAAATGGGGAATTATTCCCTGGATTATTCAGTGGTTCTGCATGAAATTTCTCCTTTGCACACCATAGGAGTTTCAGTCAGATTCGGAATTACGATGGAGGAGCTTGAGGGATACATAAAGCAGGGCATGACCAGATTCAGCAGGGAAGAAGCCGGAAAACTTGCAGACGTATATTCCCAGCAGGCTGAAATATTTTTCAAAGATAAAAATTACGGCCAGGCCGTGAAAACAATGGAAACAGCGGTTCTCTGGGACCCGGAGAACGCCGGAATGGCTGAAAAACTCAAACAATACAAACAGGAAATGGAGAACGTTCTCAACCGGCAGATAATTGAAAGGAATTCCATACTGGCGCTCCAGTACTATGAAAGGGGAGATTTTGAAGCCAGCCGGCGGTACTGGCAGAACGTGCTTGAAATAACTCCGGAGAACTCCCAGGCCATGGAATATATTGCAAAGATAGACGAGAAACTCTCCGGGATTGAAAAAGAACGCATTGAGCAGGCCAAAAAAGAAGAAGCCCTTAAAGCGGTTCACTCCCTGTTCAACGAAGCAGTAGGGTTTTTAAACAAGGAAAATTATCCGGCAGCCATTTTAAGAGCCAGAAAAGCCCTTGCTCTCTCTACCGACAACCAGCAGGTAAAATCAATACTTTTAATAGCGCAGGAATCCCTGAATCTCTCAATAGAAAAAAGGATAAAACAAGCCGCCATACTGTGCGAAAACAGGCAGTACGCGGAGGCTCTGAAAATCATTGAGACCGTGTTCAGGGATTCTCCTGACAATAAAGAAGCGGCGCAAAAAGCCGAGATATGCAAGGCCTCGGGACCCCCTGAAATTTCCCTTGAAAACAGAAAAAAGGTGGAAAAGCTTTATTACATGGCTGTTGACGCTTACCTCAAAAACGATTATAAAGGAGCTGAAAAACATATTGCGGAAATTTATATCATAAATCTTTTTGACGAAAATACAAGAAAACTTGAAGAAAAAATCAAGAAAATGAAGTAGAAAGGCAGAATGAGCGGGCTTGATAAATCAAGCCCCTACAATAACAAAATAATTGTAGGGGTCGGATTTATCCGACCCGAAGACTACAAAAACAACAGGAAACAGAAAAGATGAAAAAATTTTTTGCGACAGTCATTATTTTTCTTTCAGCAGCCGTTTTATGTCATTCTGCCGAGATAACAGGAGGGGACTGGCAGGGAGCAAACCTTATCCCTAATAACGGAGATGTGTTAAAAGGCACGTTTACCAATGTCGGGAATTTTACGATAAATACAGGCACAACTGTGTATATAGCTCAGGACGTTCCTTTTGTTATTTACTCCTCAACAGTGACAATAGACGGCAGATTAGAGGGAACAGGCCGAGGGAAGTTGGGAGGCATAGGCGGACCTCCTAATTCACCCGGCGGAACAGGATTTGGCGGAGGACCGGGAGGGGGCGGCGGCGGAGGCGTTGCCAGTGGGGCGAATGGAAGTCCGGCTACAGCAGGAGGCGGAGGAGGTTATGGAGATGCTGATGGCAATGGAATAAGCGGCGGACAGGGAGACGGACCAGGAGGAGCAGGCGGCAGCCCTTATGGTTCAACTTCAACGATTTCAATCCCTCTTTCTCCTGAGGACATTTTTCAGGGTTCCGGCGGAGGCGGCGGCGGAGGCGGGGATGCTGACAGCATAAGTGGTGGAGGAGGCGCAGGAGGCGGCAATATCTATATAGAGGCGTCCTATATAGTTGTAACAGGCACGATAGAAGTTAATGGCTTGGGCGGCGGAGCAGGACTTGACTCAATTGATTGCAGTTCCAGTCCTGCCGGTGGAGGCGGTGGTTCAGGAGGAGGAATCATTTTAAAATCTCTTGGATTTCTGATTTTGAACAACTCCTTTATATCCGGCAAAGGTGGCAGAGGCGGAGATGCTATATGCGGTGGACTTGACGTCGCTCCTAATTCAGGAGGCGGCGGCGCAGGAGGAATCATAAAGTTTTTATCCAGACAATACTTATTCACTGCGCCGTTTGTTTCAACTTCACCGGGTAACGGTGGAGAAGAAAATTTTAGCGGTAACTACGCTGCATCAGGCTCAAGCGGAACGGTTTCTTACGGCATAATGCCGTCTTCACCTATAGGTTTTGCGGTTTTAGATGTGTTTGTGACATCAGCAGCATATTCATGGAATTCCAAAACAGGAGCAGAATGGGGAGGACCTGTTTCATATATCCCAGCTTTGTCCACAAGAACTTTCAGGGTTTATAAATCAAGCTGGGCTGTTCCGCTTTCGGATTATTATTCAGGCGTGTCAGCTTCTTCTGATTTAACCTCGGCAATAGAGACAGGACTTGCGCCCGATACAACTGTTTATAGGGTTCTTACAGCGTACACTGACTACGGGGATAGCGCGCCGTCTCCGGTTGTCAGTACGAGGACTTTTGCCACAAAGCCTGCCAATCAGGGATTTTCTTTTGTTCAAAGCAATTCTATCGGATTTTCATGGTCTTCTGGAACCCTTTCAACAGGATTTAACCCGTCTTATACTCAGTATGAAATAAGCCGCTCAACAGCCCAGAATTTCAGCGCAGATGTTTCCACAAGCTTTGCCGTAGGGCTTTCATCGTCTCCTTCAGGGCTTAGCCCGAATACGACTTATTATTTCCGCACGAGGGCCTTGGGCATAAACGGGATTTATACGGATTTCATACAGATAGTTTCAACTCCGACGCTGGCTGTTGAGCCTGTTTCTCCTTCTTTTTCAGGAATTTACATTGACAGTTTGACTTTTTCATGGGACAGGGCTTCAAATCCCCAGGGAACTTTTTTTGAAGCGCAGATTTCAACTGACGGTTTTGCAAGCCTTAATTTTTCAACTTTTACGCAAAACACTTCAGTCAATTTTACGGGGCTTGACGCCGGCGTAATCTATTACTGCCGGGCAAGAGCGATAAATCATTCGGGACAGGCGGGCGCGTTTACCAATCCTGCGGCGGCAAAACCGGGAGAGTTTACCAGCCTTGAAGCTCCGGGCAAGCCCGAACCTCCCGATCCCGTTTCCAGGTATTCTTACGACGGAAGCGCTGTTTTTACGTGGTATCCGCCTCAAAGTTCAGCCAACATTCTCAGGTACTGGCTTGAAATAGGAACGTCTCCCGGAGCAAAAGATTTTCTTTCAAATTTCAACACGGCCGGCCTTTCATATTCCACGAATACTCTTGTTTCAGGAAAAACCTATCATGCCAGGGTGCGGGCTGAAACAACCGCGGGAGTGCTCGGTCCTTTTTCAGAGCCGGGGTCAGGAGTATCCGTCTGGATTTCCCAGTCTGAGCAGGCAATATCAAAGCCTTATAACTGGCCCAATCCTTTTGACCCTGCAGGCGGCTCCACGAACATAGGATTTTATCTTGAATCTTCCGCAAAGGTTACGCTCAAAATTTTCACTTTGCAGGGAGCAAAGGTTTACGAGCGGGTTCAGACCGAGAATTCAGCCGGAAACAAAGTCTGGCTCTGGTCGGGCAGGAATGAGAGCGGCAGCATGGTGGAGCCCGGAGGCTATGTCGTGGTAATATTCAAAGAATATGCCGGCAGGGTAGAGACGCAAAAATTTAAGGTAGCGGTGCTGTATTAGGGATAAGGCGAACAGGTTATCAGGGAATGCTGAAAAGATTGAACAAGCTCTCGGTTAAGCTCTGCATTTTGTCTTCCATTCTTATTCTTGCCGTGATTTCAATAATGGCGCGGTTATTGATGGATGAAGCGAAATCCTCGCTGATAGCTGAAATCAGGGCGCGCTCCGATTCCTTTGCAAGAGCTTCAAGAGAGGCCTTTTTTCCTAAAATAGACATTTTTTCCCTTCATCTTCAGGTGAATGAAATGGGAAAACACAAAGCCGTAAGCCAGGCGTTTATTATTGATTCAAACAGGAAAATCCTTTCTCACTCAATTCCGGAAAAAATCGGCGAGAATGACTCAAGTCCTTTTGTCCGCGAGGCAGCTGGTTCAAAAACGCCTTTGTTTGAGAAACACGCTGGTGAAAAAAAATTTGAACATTATTTTATTTCTTTCCCCGTATCTTTCGGGAACGAACGGTTTGGCAGCATCATAGTCGTGATGGATTCCAAGTCAATAAACATGGCTCTCAGACAAACCAGAAATAAAATAATAGCAATTTCATTTTTTGCCCTGCTGGCGGCTCTTAGCGGAACCATAATCATCGTCAACTGGCTCACAAGACCCATTCCTCTTCTTGCAAGAGCGGCCGAAGAAGTGGGAAAGGGCAGGCTTGAAGTTGAAGTAAAATGGAAGAGTTCCGATGAAATGGGTTTTCTGATAAATTCTTTTAACAGCATGGTGAGCGGTCTGAGGGAAAGGAACTCTATCAGAAATATTTTCGGAAAATACGTGTCTCCGGAAGTGGCCGAAATAGTTCTCAGACAGGGCAATCTTGCTTTGGCAGGGGAACAACGCGATATTTCGGTTCTATTTGCCGACATCAGGGATTTTTCCAAACTAAGCGCCAAAATTCCCCCCGAAGAAGTCGTGCAGATGCTTAACGCTTATTTTTCAAGCATGACAAAACTTATTCTTCAGCACAACGGCAGCATAGACAAATACATAGGAGACGGTTTGCTTGCTCTTTTCGGCGCTCCTCTGCAGTTAAAAAAAGCTTCAGTGCACGCGCTGGATGCGGGTCTTGAGATGTTTACTTTTGTTGAATCTTTCAATGCGGAAAGAATCGGAAAAGGCCTTGACCCCATAAAAATCGGCGTTTGCGTGACCTCTGGAACCGCCGTCATAGGAAACATCGGCAGCGAGGAACATCTGGAATATACCGCGATAGGAGAGCCTGTAAATCTTGCAGCCAGACTTGAAGGATTGAATAAAAGATTCGGCACAAGCTTTTTAGCTTCCCAAAAAGTTTTTCTGGAAAACGAGCAGGAATTCAGGTTTAAGGAATTAGGTTCTCAGAAAGTCAGGGGCTGGGAATTTCCAGTTGAAGTCTATGAAGTGCTCGGAAAACAAATAGTTAATCAGGAAAAACCAAGAGCCTAATAGCCTTGTCGCCTAACAGCCTCCAGAATTCCTCAAATCAGGAATTCTGGTCATGCGACTTTGACGTTTTTCCCTATCCAGACAAAACCCGCAGGCAGAATTATGCACTGGGCCTTGTCGCTCAATATTGAATTCGGGCTCGGCATTATTGAAACTATGCCGTTTGTCCAGCTCACGTATCTTATGTCTTTATCCTCAATCCATTCATAGACCCTCGGTCCCACTCTTGGCATAGATGTCCATATAACCGCGTTTTCCCAGGGAATTTCATTTGCGTCTTGGGAGCATTTTATTTCAGGGAATTTCTGGGACAAATTATCCATAAAACTTATAAAAATAGTCAGGGGCCTGCCCGCCTTAGCCCGAAAAACTCAGTTGTCTATGATTTTTATTGATAAATAGGCGCATAAAAAAATTCGCCTGAGTTTTTCGGAGTTATAAATTTTAAATTATGAATTCTTAATTGAGAATAATTCAAAATTCAACATTCAAAACGTAAGTATTCAGTCAACGCCGTTGGTGTAGGGGTCGGATTCATCCGACCCGCATATTTTTCGGGCTCAATGAATTGAGCCCCTACATTTTTGCCTGACATAACGGTGTTCAGTGAGGATTTACTTCAAAACTCATAATTCCCAAATTCCAACTGAAGAATTTGGGTTAGTGAAGGCGGGGCGGACTATACCCCGAATTCTGTCTGGCCATGCTATACAGCACGGTGAGAGGACCATTTGTCTAAGCGGCCTACTCTGCGCCACGCTATGCCGCATGACATAGCGTAGGACGGGCAGTCCTGCGGCGCATATTTGGCCTTGCTCCTGGGGGGTTTGCCATGCTGGCGCCATTGCTGGCGACACGGTGCGCTCTTACCGCACCTTTTCACCTTTTCCCCCCGACGTAACGTCGGGAGGTAGTCTGTTTTCTGTTGCGCTTTCCGTCGCTGCGGATGTTGCCGCAGTCGCCCTGCTTATGTATTCAGCAGGCGCCATTGCCCTTGGAGTTCGGAAGTTCCTCCTCCCCGACGTTACGCCGGGGAAGCGGCCCTCTGTCCGCCCCGTTAGAGACAGTCCGCCTTAGGCGGACGACAATTGTTATAGTCTTTAGCTTAAATGCTTAAGAACTATGCTTTTTTCAGCATCTTTGGTTCAACTTCTTGCCGGTGTGTCTCTAACGGGGTCCGCCCCGTTAAAACAAATTCGGCTGATAAAATCTCGTCTTTTTTTCCTTTTCTATGTTTTTGTCCAGCACATTGGTCATTTTGGCGTTATTAAGTATTTTGTTGACGAGCTTGTCAGTGTAAACGTTTTGCTTTCTGGGAATATAACATAATTTAAGCTTTTTAAATTTGAGGGATTCTTTTTTGATTTTCATCATTAATTCCAGAAGCTTCGCATCCTTGATTTTATATTCCCCGGAAAACTGTTTAACCAGCAATTCCGAATCCGAGAATATTTCAATATTTTCAGAGCCGAAGCGGCGGCTGAGAGCGAGAGCCAGATGAAGAGCGCTGTACTCCGCAAAATTATTGGTGCTTTTTCCCAGATAACTGCCTTCTTCGTGAATCAGCGTCCTGTTTTTGTCAAAAATGGCGACCGCGCACGCGCTCGGGCCCGGGTTTCCCCTGGAAGCCCCGTCAATATAGACCACTATGCGCGGAAATTTCTTCATCATACAGTATTGGAAAGATATATCATTCTCTGGCAGTTCTCGCAGGTGACTATTATGTCCCGTTTTTTTATGTCTACGCATGTCTGTGGGGTAAGCAGCATGTTGCAGCCGCCGCACGCGTATTTGTCGGTTTTTTCGTCCTCCTTCACCGCCGTGACTGCGAGGCCGTTTCTCTGCTTCCGGATGTAATCATATCTGGATAAAACGGGTTCTTCCAATCCGGCGATGAACTCCGTCCTTTCTTTTTGTAGGACTGCCAGCTGCTCTTCCAGCGTTTTCTTCTGTTCCTCAAGTTTTTTGATTTCCAAATTTTTCTGCTCGTCCATCGTTTTAAATTCTACCTGCAGGTTTTTTTCCCGGGACGAGGCCTTGTCGATTTCTTCCAGCAGGTTTAAAATCTCCGTTTCAAGAACATCCGTCTCTTTTTTCGCGTTGTCTATTTCCGCAAGCAAAGCCTTGAAGGCGGCGTTGTCTTTGACGAGATTCAACTCCAACTGATGTTTTTTTATCTGTTCTTCCTTTTCCATCAGATAAATCTCCTTGTTCTTTTTGGAGACGTTCAACACGGCTATCGCGTTTTTTTGAGCGGAGAGCACGCCTTTCTTTTCCTCAAACTCGGCGTTAAGGCGCTGAATGGTTTCGGGAATTTCCCGAATCTGCGCCGTTAAATCGTCAATCGCGCTGTCTTTTTTCTGGAGCTCTATAAGAGGCCCGATGTTCCCGGTCATTACAGACATAAAAATTCCTCTAAAAATTATACCAATTTATGAACTGCGCTCCATTTTTCGGCGAGGGTTAACTCGTGTTTTCTTTTCAGGTAATTTTGCGGAGGGCTTCCGGTATACTTAAAAAAGCACCAGTTTATGGTTTCTTTCAGCCATGAGGTCGTTTCAGAGGGCTGCCAGTTGAGAGTTTTTACCGCCTTTGAAACATCCATCACGCAATCGGTTTGGGAAGAAAAAGGCGAAGCCTCAAAATCAAACCCGTTTTCCCTGAGCCATTCAAAACCGGCGGTCAGCGCCTTTAATTCCCTGTTTATTATTACAGCCGATATTTTCAGAAAATCAGCGAGGCTTAATGATGCGGCATCCGCAAAATTAAAAGCCTGTCCGATAATGTCTCTGGCGTTTATCATGAGGCCGAGCGCCCTTGCCGCGTCTTTGCTGAAAAGGTATGTTCTTGAAAATCCCGCTCCGGGCGCGAAAAACGGCTGGCCGTCGGTTATCCTAAGCCAGTATGAATATGCTCTCAGCGTCGGGTCGTCGGGGCCGATGATTATCGGAAATCTTGCGATAACGACCGGAAATTTTTTCTCCCGGTATGCGTCTGAATAAATTTTCTCCGCGTCAAATTTGCCGAAATTGTACGAATGTTCGGGAAGATGTCTTAATTCGGAGTTCTGGCTGAATAATTCCGCATGATTTTCCCTGTACGGAGAGACAGATCCCTTAAGAGCGTAATATATTCCGCCGGAGCTCGTAAATATGTACAGTCCGGTTCTCCCGCTGAAGGCTTTTATTGCTTTTTGAGCGTCTTGCGGAGTATAGCAGATGTTGTCAACCACGACATCCCATATTTCAAGAGACATTCTTACGAGGTCAACCTCAACCGTTCTGTCCCCCCTCGCCTGTTTTACGTCAAGAGGCAATCCGTCTACCGGACATCTTCTTGAAAACACAGTTACTTCATGCCCCTCTTTGCAGGCCTGTCTAGCAAATTCCTTTCCGAAAAACCTTGTCCCGCCCAAAACTAAAATCTTCATAAATCGTTTTTATGTTTTCCCGTGCTTCCGAAACCGCCTGCCCCCCGTTTTGAGAGCGGTAGTTCTTGTATTTCTCTGAATTCCGGATAATAAGTCGGAACTACCACGAGCTGAGCGATTTTTTGGCCTTTTCCCAGGATTTTAGTCCGGTTCGTGAGGTTGAACATGCACACGATTATTTCTCCCCTGTAGCCGGCGTCAATCAGGCCTGCCGTAGTAATGAGTCCGGAAGATTCAAGAGAACTTTTTCCCCATACAAAGCCTGATGTCCCGTGCGGCAAAGCGATTGAGATGCCGGTTTTTATATTTGCAGGGCTTCGCGGAGGTATTTCAACGCATTCTATGGCAAACAGGTCGGCCCCGGAATCATCAAAATGCGCTCTTTCGGGTAAAACAGCGTCAGCAAGGAGTTTTTTTACCGCAACATGCATCAGTTAAGTATACATAATTTCCCCTGCCGCAGGCAAAGCCGGTCCGCCATGGAGATAGGTTAACATATGTTAACCTAACACAAAAGGCAGCCTCCGCGAAAATTCGCTGGGGTTGACACAAGACCAGGGATTCTGTAAAATATTTTGGTTAACCAATGTTAACTTGCGGAAAATTTGCGCGATGACTGAAAAAACGAATTTTATCACAGGCCCGGAACTTGCGGAAAAACTGGGAATTTCCAGAATTGCGGTATTTAAAAAAATAAAAAAGGGACAGATTAAAGCGATGAAAATCGGAAAGGTCTGGGCGATCCCGGCGGATTTCAGGATCCCGACCCCGCTTAAAAAATATCGGAGTCAAAAATACCATGAAAGCCCTAAACAGCCTGATTTTAAGCAAAAAAGCAGAAAAATTAAAAAAACCGCTGATGTCGTACAGGTAAAAAGAAGTGACTATTTCCTGGATTCCATGGGATGGGACTGAGAAGAATAGGGTATAGGGCGTAGGGTAGAGAGAAAGAAAGATATAGGAGTGTTTAAAATGGTTGATAAAAATAGTGAATTTTCAATAACTTTTTGCGGAGCAGCGGGAGAGGTGACCGGTTCAAGACATCTGATTAAAACAGGCGGGTTGCTGCTGCTTCTGGATTGCGGAATGTTCCAGGGTCACCGCGTTGAATCTATTGAGAAAAATAAAAAATTCCTATTCAAGCCCGGGGATATTGACGCTATACTCCTTTCTCACGGCCACATAGACCATTGCGGCGCATTGCCTATGATATACAGAAGAGAGGGGAACCCGCCTGTTTACTGCACTCCTGCGACAAAAGAAATATGCTCAATTATGCTGATGGATTCAGCCAGACTTCAGGAAGCTGATGCCAAATTTTTCAATAAAATTCATGCGCGTAAAAGCATTAAAATAGAGCCTCTTTACGAAGAAAAAGACGCCCATGCCGCGATTGAAAACCTGAAATCAGCTGAATATAACGAGACTTTGATATTCAATGAAACCGTTTCAGCCCGTTTTCTTGACGCTGGACACGTGCTCGGTTCAAGCATGATACAGATAGATGCGCGGACTTCAGCCGGGACGAGGCGGCTGCTTTATACCGGCGATCTCGGGAGAAGAAAAAGTCTGCTTATGAACCCGCCTTCCCCCCCTCCGGGCGCGGATTGGCTTGTTATTGAAAGCACTTACGGCAGCAGGATTCATGATTCGGCTGAGGACGCGCGGAACAGATTGTTTGAAATTATCAAAAGAGCGGTCAGGGAAAAAGGAAAAATATTGATACCGAGTTTCGCTCTTGAACGCACGCAGGAAATAATTTTTGTGCTTGATAATCTCCGTCACAGGTCCGATTTTCCGGATATTCCCATATATCTTGACAGTCCCATGGCCGTGAGCATAACTAAAATTTTCAATCGTTACAGCCGGAGTCCCTGCTTTGACGCTGAATTCAGAAAATACGCTGAAATAGATAATGATCCTTTCGGTTTTGAATATGTTAAATTCGTGCATTCCAAAGAAGAATCCCAGTCTTTAAACGACAGACCCGGATCTATGATAATAATATCCGCTTCGGGAATGCTGGAAGGCGGCCGCGTCCTCCACCATTTGCGCAACAACATAGCGAATGAAAATACCACGGTGCTTCTCGTGGGGTACCAGGCAGAAGGGGCGCTCGGCCGCCGTCTTCAGGACGGCGTCAAAAAAGTCAAAATCTTCGGCATTGAACACGAGGTTTTCTGCAGGGTGGAGACCCTGAATGTCTTTTCATCGCATGCCGACAAAGAGGATATTATTGCTTTCATAACCGGCTTAAATCCGGCGCCGAAAAAGATATTTCTCGTGCACGGCGATAACCATAGCCGTTCTGCTCTGACAGAAGAACTGAAATCCAGAGGTTTTCAGAATATAATGCTTCCGGAACTCGGCCAGACTTATAATTTGATAGAATAGATAAAAGTAAGCGGTAAGGATTAAGTTGTAAGTGGTAAGAATTAAGCGGTAACTTGCAAAATTCGTAAGTCTGTTAATTGCTGTTACCGGTTACTTGGTTACTTATGCTGTTAATGGAGGCAATACAATGAGCAATATTATAGGTAAAGCTGTGTCGGCGTTTGCGGCGTTTATTCTTGTAATAGCTTTTTTTCTCTCGTTTTTTATTGTTTCGCCCGGAGAAGTGGCGATAAAAACGAGACTGGGGAGGGTCATAGATTCGTACAGCGAGGGGATTCATTTCAAAATCCCGTTTATGGAAGGGGTGACAAAATTCTCCATCCAGATTCAGAGAGCTGACATTAAGACCGAGTCGTTTTCAAAGGACCTTCAGACAATGAATGTTCATCTGGTGGTAAACCACAGAATACAGAAAGAGACAATCGTCAGTATTTACAGGAATCTCGGGCCGGATTATGTCAACACGTTGGTTGATCCCGTTACCCAGGAAGTGTTCAAATCAATTTCCGCCAAGTATTCGGCTGAAAGGATAATAGCCGAGAGAAACGCTCTGGTGGAGGAAATCAACACTGAAGTCAAAGAAAGGCTGATAAAAAAGGAAATAATAGTTACCGACATTTCCGTGGTTGACCTGGATTTCACCGACCAGTTTTTAAGAGCAGTTGAGGAAAAGCAGATTGCAGAACAGCAGGCCAAGATGTCGGAAAAACTGGTTGAAAAAGCCAAGCGCGATGCAGAGTCAGTGGTTGCGAAGGCCAGGGGTGAGGCCGAATCCCTTAAAATGCAGCGAGAGGCGGTAACCAGCCAGTTGATAGAATTAAGAAAAGTTGAAGCGCAGATAAAAGCAATTGACAAATGGAACGGAATCCTACCCGAGTATGTGGGGGGGGACGCCATACCCTTTATTTCAGTCGGAAACAAAAAATAAACTGAAAAAGTGATTCGGGTAGCCGGATTTTTCAAACAAAGAGAGGCTGATACATGGCCTTTCTTTTTGTTTTAGAGGTGGGGCTTGACCCCGTAATACAACTTTGGTCTTTCGGCAGATAGCTGTAGTTGCCGAGCTTGCTCGGCTACAAAACAAAAAGCAAAGCAAGCTTTGCGGCTAAAACAATCCGAGTAATACGATATTTCGTTTTCAGTTTCTCCAAGATGATCGGCAGGCTGTGCGGTTCGTACATGTTGCCGGGAAACAGTTTATACCCGACCGGCACGCCCTCTCGGTCCACCAATAGTCCTAAGAACACTTGCGTCAAATCGTAAAACACCAGGTCCAGCTCCTGATTGAACAAATTCCGCTCTCCGCCACGCTCAAACAAGGTTGCCTCAATATCCTCCCGGTGTTTCCACAGCGCATCCATTGCCCGGTAAAAACTCTTCAGCGGCGGAGCGTCCGTTTCCAAAATCCCTGGATAAATCTTTTCCCATTGCTCCATGTTCAATCGCCTCTTAGAGCATGGTTTGATAAACCGGCTGACGATCATCCCTGTAATAATTGCTACCCATGGCAATTTCATCCGGGGATGCTCTGCCGCCAATCGCTCCAGCATTCGCTTGATGCCCAATCGCTCAAGCATTTTGTTGACCACATACGCGGCACCAAAGTGATACACCTGCGATACAGAAATATCTTTGCTCAAGTCAATCAGTTTCTGCCGCGTTGCAAAACGTGAGAGCATCAATTAATAAATCTATCTGATCGCTTTGTTGTAAGAGATCCAGCCGCCCTAAAGTGAAGAGGACCTCTTGTTTAATCTTGCCATTTTCTCTATAGCTACGAACAATCTGCAGATACTTTCTACCTTGAGAATTTTGATTGGTGCGCAGGAACATAATAACATTACACCAAATTTTACAAATTTCCTCAATAAATTAGGAGAAAAAATGGCAAAATCGTGTAACTACACTTTTCACTTTTCGCTATCCGCTCCATTGAGCCATCCCTCAAAAAATCGCAATTAACTGTCAAAGTCGGGTCTAACCACTCCTCAAGCCGGCGTTGGATTAGAAAGTCCGTACGCTAAAACAAAAAAATATTGACATTTTTCGTGAGATATATATGAAATAATAAAAAATATTTTACGTTACCAAATCAATAATGCTATAATTCTTTTAAAGAAAATGCTAAAAATGGCATTTTAAGAAACAACAAATGAAAGAGATGATAAACAAATCCTGGATAAAATGTTTTGCATTAGGCGGTTGGATAATGAAAATAGGTAGAAAAAAAGTGCTAAAGTTATTCATTCTTTTGTTTTTACCGACTTTTTTAAGCGCTCAGAGTTTTGATGATGTAGTTTCAGAATTTAAAAAAGGTAATTATCGTGAAGGTGTAAAAATCATGGAGACCTTTAAAGAAAAAGATGAGAGAATATATTATTATCTTGGACTTTTAAATTATAAAGCTGGAAAAAGAGAAGTTGCAAAAAAATATTTTCTTATGTCTTACATAAAAAGTCCGAAATCCGTATGGGGAAAAGCCTCTCACAAAAACTATATTTCTCTTAGTAAAAAGAAGGCATATTTTCTATTAGCATTAGGAGCTTATTATGATACAAATGTCTCATACATTCCTGAAATTGAACCACAGGACCAAAATGATGCCTATTTTGATACATATTTTAGAGCAAAATTAAATTTAGTTCCTAATTGGAATTGTCAATATAATTACAGTGGAAGTTTTTATACTGAATATCCAGATAACAACTTTCAAAATCATACATTTCGGACAGAATATAGAAAAGGAAACAAAGAATTGTCTACCAATGTATCGCATGGTATTTCAGGCGGAGAATCTTTTTACAATCTAGGCGGGCTGAGTTTTAGATGGTCAGTTTTGGAGATCGGTGGAAAAGTAAAAAAGTTTGAAAAAGTCTATGATTATCTCAGTGGAGAAGAATTAGGTCTTTCTTTAACTTTGCCTTTTAAATTTGTTAATGTGCGATATTCATACAAATTAAATAATGCCCAGGATAAAGAAAGAGAGTTTAAATATTATGTTACGGAAGGTACAACTGTGGAAAAATCAGCAAAATGTTTTTTACCTTCATCTTATCATGCGCATGATTTAACGATAAGGAAATTTTTTGCAATTACAAAAGAAGTGAGTCTTAATGTTTCTATAGCTGGGGAGATTAAAAAATATAAAAAGGATAGTTATGGATATTCCCCTAAAAAAAATCAATGGAAGAAAGATGGTGTGTGGTATTATTATGATTATGCAGTAGATGGTTGGGTGAAAAGCGATCTGGGACCACCACCTGGCAAGTTGTATTCAGAGAAAATGAGACAAGATAACAAAATTACAATTGGTTTAGGGCTGTCTTATAGTTTAAGTAAGAATTCTATCCTTGACTTTTCAGCCGATTTTATAAAAAACATGTCTAATTTTACAAAAGATGATATTACTAACTACAATTGGAACAAATATGGTATTGGTTTAAAGGCCTCATATTATTTTTAATTTTCTCTAACCTTAAAATACCAAATTTTGCTTATGTAAATATTCACTGAAGGACGACGCCCTTCAGTGAATATTTACGTTTAGCCTTTCTAAAAAATAATGTATGGTGGAGCCATTGGCTCCACAAATTAGTCCGCCTCAGGCGGACGCTACTACAAGTAAATCTTAAAAAGACTGAATTGTTACCCTTCAACTAAATTCTGCTTCAAATTTTTTCAGGAACTTTTTTGTCTTTGCAAGCGTCTAATTGATAGATTTATGGATGAACCAACATTAATAGAACGAATAGAACGGGCGCAAAACGGAGATTTGGAAAGTTTTGGAACACTTATTCGCTGCTATGAATCAAATATCTATAATCTTTCACTTCTTCTCACGCATAATAACGTAGAAGCCGAAGAAATTGCTCAGCAGGTTTTCATAAAAATATGGAAGAACCTAAATAAATTCAGTTTTAAATCATCGTTTAACACATGGGTTTACAGATTGGTGCATAATGTCTTTTATGATCATGTTAGAAAAAAGTCAAGACTTAAAGAATCTCAGGAAGATTTTTCCGGTTTATCTGATTGCGAAGACTCTTATAATCAAGTGGAAACTCAAGAGAGACGCAAAATAGTCGGAGATGCTTTAAGGAAACTGCCAGATAAATTCCAGCAGGTTGTAATTATGTATGATTTTGAAGGTCTAAGTTATAATGAAATTTCAAGAATTTTGAACGAACCATTAGGCACTGTAAAATCAAGCCTTTTCAGAGCAAGGGCGATGCTGCAAAAAGAACTCGGGAACTTTTTTGATGGTGTGAGCGTCTAATAAGTGGAGAAAGAAAATGGAAGACTGTAAAAAAATAAAAAATCTAATTCCAGGAATGTTTGACAGGGAAGCCAATGCTTTAGAGAAATCAGCAGTTTTATCCCATATTGAAAAATGCCAGGACTGTGCTAAATATTATAAAGAAATAGAGAGAAGTGTTAATTATTTAAGAAATATTCCCCATGAGGAACTGCCCATGGATTTTCATAACCATTTGATGGCAAAATTATCAGAGGCCGCAGCAGAAAAACCATCTTTTCGTTTTTCTTTTGATTTTCTGCGTTTTCCTGTTTATGCTTTCAGCAGTGTGTTGGCAATGTTCTTTATATTTCATCTGTATAGAACCTTTAATTCCCCCATACAATATTTTAGCGCAGATGAATATGTTGAAAAATATAACAGTGTTAAATCTTTGAGAAAGGGAGAAACAAATTACATAAAGCTGAATCTAAAAAGTGGAAAATTATTGGAAAACGTGAAAATGGAAACAATTCTGCCAGAGGGTATCGTTTTTTCTAATGGTAAAAAAACTGTTTTGTGGAGGGGTGATTTGAAAGAAGGAAATAACGTAATTATTCTCAAAGTAAAAGGAAAAAAGAAAGGACAATGGAAAATAAATGTCTTTTTAATAAAAAATGGTATGCAGAAGAGTTTTCTTAACAAGATAACAGTACTTTAAAGGAGGTAACTAAAATGAAGGAGATAATTAAAATAAACAAGTATCTGTGTTTCACTGCTATTTTAGGTTTGATAGCAGCGCCTGTTTTCAGTCAGGCTGAACTTCCTGTTGAAATGGACATTGAACTTCTATCAGAAGAGCCAGCAGGAAAGTTTGATATTGAAGCAGCAAAGGCTAAGTTGGCTGAATACATTGAGAAAATGAAAATAGGCAAAGAATATGCAGAGAAAGCAAATGATGTCCTTGAGAAGTTAGTTGAGGAAGGAGTTTCAACAGAAAAAGCATGCGAAGAGATAAAACTTGCTTTAAAGAAAGGTGAAGATGTAGAGAAACTTGTAGGAGAATTTGCTTTTGAAGAAGCAAAAGCTGAGTTAACTGGATACGCTGAGAAAATGAAAATGGGAAAGAAAGACACGGAGAAAGCAATCAAAATTCTTGACAAGTTAGTTGAGGAAGGAGTTTCAACAGAAAGGGCACTTAAAGAAGTGGAATTTGCTTTAGAGAAAGGTGAGGATGTAAAGAGTCTTGCAAAAGAGGAATTCTTAGAGAGAATTAAAAAGGAAGAAACTGCACGTATTGAGTTTAAGAGGGAAGCCGAAGCATTGGATATAAAAGAGGCAGACATTGCTGTTTTAGTTGAAGTGATGGAAGGGATGATTGAAAAAGGAATTGATGTTGAGCACGCTAGAGGCATTGTTGAAGAAGCTGCAGGTAAGGAAACCATTCCTGCTGACATAAAAAATCTTATCACAGATCGTGGTATTAAAGAAGTAAATGCTGCGATGAAAGCAGGTGCTTTTGATATAGAAGCAATTCTTGAAAAAGTCAGTATGGATGGGATGAAGCAAAGCGGTGAGGAGGAGATGAAAAAACTTGAGGAATCTATACCAACTCAACCAACTCAACCTAATTGACACAAAGTGTGAAAAAAAATACATTCCCCTGCTCCTTTAAGGAGCAGGGGTTTTTGTTTATTTATTCCAAATTTTGCAGTAGGATTTTCTTTTTTATAAACTAAAGTAATTTTCTTATAGGAAATGCCAATCGGTTGAAGCAAAATTCCAAATCCATTTTATCTACTCTTTAAAAAAACGCCGAAAGAAAGCAGCCTGTTAAGCAGGTTATCTAACATTGGGCAGATTGCGGGTTGAGATTGTTGCAAACGATTGTGGCGTTTCTTACCAAAGTTGATATGCGGGGTTGACAGATTTAAAAAATTATATTATACTTTAATATAGTTGATTAATAACTTAATAAAATCAATAAGGAAATTAATAATATGAATATACCTTATAAATGTCCTTCTTGCTCCGGGAAGATGGTAATAACTGAGTTATGCTG
>JACQWV010000039.1 GCA_016209085.1 Elusimicrobiota bacterium | reverse complement strand
GTTTTTTTCAAGCAAGTTATTGGCTATGTCACGGATGCGGTTGACCGCGTGCCGCACTATAATACGCTGTTTTTCCGGAAGATACGCAGTGTTTTTCAGTGCCGCGTCCAGAGCTACCAAAGGCGAGCGTATATCATGCGCCACCTGAGCTGAAAGATTAACCAATGCCTCCATATGCGCCTTTTCCCGTTCCAGCCTGGCCCTTTCCATGTTCTTAAAGCGCAATTCTTCCAATTCTTTCACGCCGAGTGGAATATCCGCGCTTAAGCCTTCGGATATTGGATTTAAAATTTCCGCTTCAAAACGTTTTCTAACTCGCATCAGGAGCCAGAAGATGGTTCCGGCCATTACGAAAGAAATAAAAACCAAAAAGACTATGGGAGTTAAAGCCTCAATTGGACTTAGAATCACGACCAAATATAGGTCCTGTGAACCAATTATTCTCCTCTTTATGGGCCATGTTTTTATGTTCGTGCTGAAGTCTTTGCAATAATTGCGCGAATCGGATGGGTAGACCATTTGCTCTTCATAATTTGAGCACAAAAGCACGGATGAAATATAAGGGTTGGAGAGAGATGACATCATTGCGGATTCGATAAGTGTCCGGTTGGATTGTTGAACGCCTATACTAATCGATTCCCGTAACAATTCTATTTTTTCAAGTTGCTCAGTATAACGGTTGTAGCCAAGAAAGCAGAAATACAGCACCTGAATCCCTAGTGCTAAAATCACAACTTTGAGGATGGGTTTTTTTGCGTGTTTTTGGAGCCACTCTGAAAGAGTCATGATATGCAACAGTGGAGAAACGGCTTAAAAACTGTTATTGTGGCTGAAACACCATTACATTGCCGTTATGCCTGCCAATCAATGCTTCGTTTACTTTCAATCTTTTCGGGTTGTATGCCAGCCTGTTGTAAAAATATCCTACGTGAATATACGGCACTTCTTTTAAAATTTCTCGCGAAACAATTTGGTAGTGAGGGGAAAGCCTTGAAACATCTATGATCTGACGTCCCTCCTCCAGTGCGATGGCAATGCTTTCCCTTTGTATTATCGGTGAGGTAATAGCGCCGTTTTTTCCCAGAATATGATAAAGGCCGTCAGGATCCCCGTCTGGGATGGAAGCGCTTGAAGGAAGTATATCAGGAGTAAAGGTCTTATAATACAGATCCCAAAACCCCTGTCCTGCGAACTCCCACGTTGAATCCTTTGTCAAGCTGACCCCGGTCGCCACCAACAGGTCATACACCCACTGCCAACTTTTTGCATTTGCCGCGAAATACAGCGGCTGTTTTTTTGCAGCCTCAACAAACCTGCCGATATGTTTCTCGCCTTCCGATATGATAGCCCTTGCCTCTTCGTCGGAAATTCGTCCAGCCTGGAATTTGAGAAAAGTCTGCGAGTCCCCTGTAAAGCTTCTTGCACTAAACGCTTTTTCAGCCAATGGGGTATTTTTCAGCACCAAAGCCTGAAATGCCAGTCTGTGTTTGGGGTCTGAGAAAAAACGGCCAGGCATACCGTTCAAATTTATCAGCACATGTCTCCCCTCTTGCCCATCAGTACACATTATTTCCCCAGATTCCTTCCCGCAACTAGGAATATCCGCCATCTCGGCCATGAGAAGGGCGTCTATCTCTCCTGACTTCAATTTCTTCAGTGCCTCGGGAGGCGGCGCCACTACTATCCTCACATCTTTTAGTTTGGGAGCCTCTTCAACATAATACTGGTTCGGGGTCAAAGTCAACTCTTTGTCTTTTTCCCTGAGTATGTAGGGCCCGGTCCCAACAATATCCCCCTCTGAAGACTTATAAACCGAGAAGCGCTGGCCGGCCAGATATTCAAGGAACATGCGTACCGGTTTAGTAAGATGCAACTCAAGAACATCATTACCAATAACTCGTATTCCCTCAATCTCGTTCGTCTCTTTAAATTTAGCGAAGCCCTTTAAATTAGCTAATCCGTCAGACAAAGAGCTGTTGCTTGATATCGGGGTCATTCTCAAGCCATCTTCCCATGCCTTTTTAAAATCAGCGGCGCCCAGGTATGACCCATCGGAAAAACGCCGGGAAGTATCGATTTTAAAACGCAATGTGAGCCGGTCGGCGCTAAACTCCCAGAAGTTGGCAGCCAACGGCTCTATAATACCCCTCTCGTTTGTTCTGATCAGGCTTTCAAACTGATGGCTTATAACCACGTCGCCTGCTGCCAAGTGCTGCAGCGGGGGAGTCAGCGTTCCCCAATAGCCGGGGATTCCGATCGTGTAGATATTCCTCGAATTTGTCATGGATTTTCTCCAAGCGAACAAAAGCAAGATTGCGATTGCAACCAGGATGCAACCGAAATAAAACGCCCGTGATTTACAAAAGGGTTTCAATATAGTGGTCCGGAAAGCACAGAAAACCGATGTAATTATTTCCGCCGGATGGAATTAGCCCGACGGAAGTGGTTTAGTTTCCGCTTTTGTTGCTACCTTCTCCCTGACTAAGCGGACCTGCGGTTTGTAGCGCCGCGTCCGTGGCATTGCCATTTCTTATCTGTGCCACATTCAATGAAGACTGGGCGGCAAATGAAACAGCTATTATGGGACACAGCGTCAGTATTACCAGACAACATCTTTTTATTTTCTTGGCCATAGTAATCCCCCTATCGCATACCGGGTTGCAACCAGCAGCCTGGATCTTTTTTGAAAAAACTACCATATTCGACAAAAGAGGCGTTTCTATCGCCACCGCATCTATCATAATATTCACAAATTCCGCAAACCTCAATCCGCCTCTCTCTCAAATCCTTCATTATGGGATGGGTAAAAAACAGATTTTCCAAACCCTCCTTCAGAATATTCCCCAGTTTAAAATCCGCACGACTGGTCAGCTTAAGATTCCCCCTGTAATCCACTACCACGCCCTGGAACCCTGTTTTACCATGCGCCCCCAGCTCAGGGTCCAGCAATACAAAAAGCGGTAAGTTGGTTCCAGTTGCGATTCCGGTTTTGCTGGAGCTTTCCAATATTTTAGCATAAGCGTCTCTCAGTTCCAATCTAGTGAGAGGCCAGTCTTTCTGGTTTTCAGCGAGGATTTTTCCCCTACCCTGCGGGACAAACCTGGCAAAATTCATAGCGGATACTTTAAACTTGTCTGCGACTTCAAAAAAATCACTAATCCATGGTTTGGTGCGAAAAGACAACACGGCCTGAAATGTCGGATTAATGCCTGCGTTTTGAAGCGCGGAACGCCCCGCCATCATCTTATCAAAACTCCCCTTGCCGCGAACAATATCGTTCCTTTCGGTGTCAGGTCTCCAATGAAAGCTGTACATCGGCATCATGCGATTTAATCTCGGAAATAATCTTTTCAGAAAGAGCGGTTCCGTTGGTTATAATGGTGGTTCCGGCATCCGGCCATCTGCGATGGATTTCGTTAAGAATGGGAGCGAACAGTTGACTTAAAGTCGGTTCACCGCCACTAAGACTAAAACAAGGTCTGAGAGCCAGTTTCTTAGCTAGTTCTGAATACTGGTCAAGTATGTTCTGCCAACTTGAAAAAGGCAATTCGCCACCGCAATGATCCGGCTGGTAGCAATGGCCGCATTTTAAATTGCAGATATTGGTTATGTCCAGCTGTATGCTTAAAAATTTTTGGCTTCCCGTGAACTTCAGCAGTTTTTTGATAACCCAGTTCATATCGCAACCTTTCAACGAAAAAGGGAAAGCAAAATGATTTTTGCTTTCCTTGGATACACCGGATTAAGGTCCGGTCGCGGATACTCTGGCGCCAAGGCGCCAAATTACAGAAAGTGATACTTTCATAGTTTAGCCGACAAACTCTACCAGCGTGAGCGCCTTTGGACCTACCCATATCTGGGCATTATAGTTCACGCTTTTTATATTCGGGCTTCAGGCTCCGCTTTTATAATCTATTTTTAATGGTCTTATGACCTATTTCCTATCTTGTTTCCTTAATTCTGTAAATTTTAAGTTTTGAAAGACCTGATATGTTTTTAATGTCTGCTGTTTCTATTATATCCAACTCGCCTGAAATATTGCCTGCTGTTATTTTTACTTCCTTGGCGGTTTCTATTCTGCCTGAAATTCTTCCAAAGCCAAAACACATATTGACATAACTTTCAGAATTTATAATAAAATTATCAGCAATTAAATTTCCAGCATTGATTTTTATTTCACTGGCTTCAATATTGCCAGAAAACCTTGATTTGTCAACCTCAATGTTGATTTCCTTTCTCTTTGGAATAAGAATGTGATATTTTACCAGAGAATCAGAATCGGTATTTTTCAGAAATGAACCCGCTCTTTTTTGAGTCAAATCAATTGTCTTTTTTGAAGTGTCTATGACCACTGGGTTTTCATTGTATCCAGAGTATTCAAGTTTTTTAATTTCAAATGTGTCTTCAGAGGATTCAAACAAAACCTCGCTGTTTCCTTTTAATTTTAGATTTACCTTTTTAATATTCTCATTAGTAATGATTTTGTTCATATTAGCTCCTGTTTTGCTTTCACCCCCATAAATATTGTTGAAAAGTAAAAGCATTATATTAATATTGACCAAGAATGCCCTTAATCTTAACATATTTTTCCGCCTCCTTAAAAATTTTTAAAGATATATAAAGACAAGCAATACTTTGAAGATATATGTAAAGATTGAAACCCAAACTGATGTCATTTTTACCCGTAATGCTATTCATTAAAGCAGATGATTGCGGAGATATCGGTATCAAAGAAAAATAATTAAAAGGATAGGATGGCAAAATCATTAATGTAAGTATAACGAACTGAAGTAGATTTATAAAATTCTGCGTTCTCTTGTATATGAGTGTTAACGCGCCTAAAACAAATCCCACCGAACAACTGGCTATCCATAAGGAAATGGTATAAAAAATGAGTTTTGCGATATTGATAACAAAAAAATGCCGGCATATCAACATGCTTACAGGCAACAAAAGAAAATAAACTATAATTGCAAATAAGAATTGCACTACAGCATAATAAAGGAGAACATTGGTAGAACCTATGGGACTTAACATTGTGTGTTCCAAAACGCCCGTTGTCGCGCCCTCGCTGATTCTGGAGCTTATTGTGGTTATTGCCATGCCAATGATTGAAAAGGCAAAAAAACCGATGATCAGAGTTTCTATTTTACCGTTTATATAATTTTGAGACAGTCCAGTCTGAAAAGAATAAATCCCCAATTGAATAAATATTAAAAAGAGCAATAAATTTATTATTCCCACCAGCCAGTTAACGCCATATCTCTTGGTGCTAATGTAAGAAAGCTTGGCTTCCCCCATCAACACATTAAAATGAATCTTAAATCTCTCAATCATTCAAAGTCCTTATAAGATTTATATATGCGGATGAAAATCTTTTATCTTCTGTTCCATATTTCTCTATTATTTTATTTGGTTCATCAAATTTAAAAACCTTTCCCTTTTTAAAAATTATTATCTTATCAGCCGTCCTTTCTATAAATTCCGGGTCATGCGTGGTTATTATGATTATTTTATTTTTGTTTTTCTCTTTAATGATTAACTCCATCATTTGTCTTGAAATTTCCATGTCTAAACCAAGGGTCGGTTCATCAAGCAATAAAACATCAGCATTGAGTGACAGGGCGCAGGCAATGGCGACTTTTTGCTGATTCCCGCGCGAAAGGAATCTGCACTGCGTGTCTTTATATTTATCCAAACCGACTAAATTTATCCATTCTGAAATATAATTTATATCTCTATTTAAACCGTGCAACCTTCTAAAATATTCCACATTCTCAAAAGGAGTAAGGCGCCAGTGAACATTTCTGGCGCCTTCAAGCACCACGCCTATTTTAGTCAAGAACTCTCTGTTGTCTTTTACAATATTAGTAGAATTATAAACAATCTCTCCGGTTGCAGGAGCAACAAGACCGCAGAGCATTTTAATTGTCGTTGTTTTCCCGGCGCCATTGGGACCAAGAAAACAATAAACACTGCCTGGATATACATCCAGATTAAACTTTTTTACAGCTTCAATCAACTTGCCCTTTAGTTTGTAAACCTTGGAGAGATTGTTTATGTTTAACATATTGCTTACCTTTCTTCCTTGCAGCATACACCGCTTAGGCAACATGCTCCAGCAAAATGACTGCATTCAACGGATTCTGCGGTATTGCACGCCATCTGATACCATATAATCATTTTTTTCCTCCCTATTCAATGTTTTAGTCCCCACATACCTGCAGGCAGTGTTTTTTATTATTTTTCTTCCTTGCAGCATACACCACTCAGGCAACAAAGTCCACCGACATGATGACTACATTCAACTGCCTCCATTTTAACCGCGGTCTGATACCATATGAACATAATACAACCACCTCCTTTTTATTCATTTGATTTGACTTTTTTCTTTTAGATTTAAGTTAAATTTATGTGTTTCAATCAATGCAAATTTTAATTGCTCTTCCGATAGATAGCATGTATTTTTTTGCTCTTTTCTCATACGAGGACAACCGCCCTGGCATATTGGCAATAAATTACAATCTTTACATTTTTGAGTTTCAGATTCTTTATAAATATTTTTTCCCCAATTATAGACATTCGCATATTCTTTTATATTGCCATCTTCTGATAATTCCCCGACAGCCTGTTCTTGATTGCCTATATAAGAATCACACTTAAACAATTTCCCATCAGCTCCAATAACCCAAAAATTTTTCTTCTCAGTATCGCACCAGCCCGGAATTGGACGGGGAACAGGATTAGAAAGCAGGGTATGTGTTTTAATTTTACCAGTAAGATTTGCCGCGAGCAAATTATACTTCATCTGCGCATACAATCCTTCTTTCAAAGAGTAAATGTCTTCTTTTATTGAACATATTTCATCGCGCGTAGTTTTAAAATCATATACGGGCCTGAAATAGATATTGAATCTATCATCTTTACCGAATACTTCAGCGAATTTTCCCGCCAACAATTCCACTTCAGTTTCCATGCCCTTAAGGAAATTTACCCTTATGGCCATATCAAAACATTTATTTGTTTCTTTTATCTGCTCAAGATTTTTCCATATCGTTTCAAATGTTCCGTTGCCATTTCTTAGGGTTCTTGTTTTGTCATGGCTTTCTTTGTTTCCATCAAGCGTAATCTGAAACATATTTAATCCTAATTCCACATATTCAGAAAATCTATCTTTATTCAATAAATAACCATTTGTAACCATGCTATAAATAACCTTGAATTTATTTTGATTAGATAGCGCATTCAATCTGTGCATAAAATTAACGATATTCTTATGCGCCAGAGTCGGCTCTCCTCCAAACCAGTTGATTTTTAATTGAGAATTTTCTTCCATGTTTTTTTCTATAAATTTCAAAATTGCTGAATAAACCCATGGTTTCATATTGAAACCGCGGCGTTCGTAAATGAAACAATACGGGCAATTGAAATTGCATGTTTCAGAAGCAAGTAAAGTTAAGATGCTTTTTTTCGTATCCTTTTTATATTCCTCATACATTTTTTTAATTTCCGCAAATTCATCTACAGTATCATCTATAATAAATCCTCCTTTAAACAATTCTTCAATGATATTTTTATCCTCTACGATTAGAGGGTTTTCCATAATTTTCAACACCCTGTCTTTCAAATTTCCATTAATGGCAGCAAAAGCGCCTGTTTTTGAATTATAAGCTAAAAGATACCCGTCATCAGTCTTTTCAAGAAAATTGTAGTTAGACGCTTTAAGCATATTGCCTCCCGGCACTGATTGTTTTTCAACCACTTACACCCACTACAGAGCAATTTTTATGCCAAACCACCGCACCCATCTTCACCCGCTCAGCGCACTTGTTCTGCAACCAGGATCGTCGGCATACTTCCACCTTTTGTGCCGATAGATTTGTTATTGCTGTTTTTTGAAGATACTATTATTAGCAGAACCGCCACACTGACCATCACCACTGCTTTTATTATTTTGCTCTTCATTGTGTTTTCTCCTCAACTTTTAAACTATTTTGCCTACACCCCATACAGAGCAATTTTTATGCCAAAATAAAGCAGGGGATGATTTTTCCGCCTTTTCATTGGAGATTAGATAGGGTTTACTTATTTCGTAGGCGGTTAAAACGGAAAAAATGGTTCCATTTAAGACGCATTTCGTCTCATGTGAGACCCTTCCCAATGAAAAATGCCAGCCAGAACAGTCTCAAATGAGACCATTGCGGGCAAAATATGACTTCACACCCGGATTTATGGGTTATTTGTTGTCGTTGGGGACCGGTGTCCGCCTGTGCTGATCCGCAGGTCTTTGCGGTACTGAGCCACCGAACGGCGCGACAATTCCACACCGTGGAGGTTCTTAATCTCAATGCGCAACCCCTCATCACTCATAGTAGGATTCTCGGAAGCCAGAGAATAAAGTCTTTCTATGTTCACCTCTTTAGAACTGGGTAGCAAGGTGGATATTGGCGTTTCAGTTCCCCATGGCAGTTGTATGGATTTGTTTGAAACCAGACGGTTAAGCACGCTGGCATGCACCTCAAGGTTCTTGGACAGCGTCTTCTGTGAAAAAGGACATCTCCGGGCGGGTTCTCCGGTCAACAGATAATCTGTTTGTATTTTTATAAGTATCTCAAGCGCGCGGTAAAGCGTAGTTTTGCGCTTATCCACCAACTCCATGCGCTTTAGCATCTTCTTCACGCCTGACTGTTCGGATACTGGCATATCTTTTAGTATTTCCGATAGTCTTTCTTGGTCCACTTTATACCGGCCTTTCCATATTTCACGATGAAAGAATGCCAGCACCGGCTCGCCGTTCTCAATCTCTATGCCGGCCACCGAACTGAACACTTTTGAGGCCGGGGCACCTGCCGCGCCCTCAAATTCCGCTTGTATAAAAGCGCGGTTCACGAAATCCCGCAAGCGGACGGCGTCTTGGACGCTTATATCGCATTCATCAGCCCGCTCCACATCGCTCATTGAAGCGTCCTTGAGGAAACAAGATTCAAATCTTTCCTGTCCTATACCTTGTATAAGCGCCACAAGGTTGCTTTTGCCGTCTACCAGCTCCGGCAGGTCTCCGGCTGAAAGATTTAAACCGTAGCCGGCGAAGCGCCGCGCTGCGTAACGCGCTTTGGGGAATTCAGCCAAATTTACGACGCCGGAATCTTTCAATAATTGAAAAAACCGGTTCTCTTCTATCTTCTTCAGCAACCGCTCAAACTCTTCCTCGGACATCTCCGCCATGTGGGCGAGTTTCATAGCGCCTATGAACGCGACCGATGCTCTTCCTAATACTGAATGAGCAAGACCTGGTCTATGGAATTTCTTCATATTGCTTCAAATTCATTATAACCATTATACCCTCACAGAGCAATCCTTATGCCAAAGGAATGGTTATTGCAATGGCCAACAGGGAAGCAATGTTAACGGCTCAGAAAAAATACGCCCGCGCATACGAGAACAGTGCCGGCCAGTTTCGTCAGCGTAAAACCCTCTCCCAGGAAAATAATCGCCAGAATAAAAGCAACAAGCGGATATGTGGAACTGAGCGGAACTATTTTTGACGCCTCCCCCAGACGCATCGCCTTGAAATAAAAAAAAACTCCGGTCATAGCGGCAATCGCGCTTAAAGCCGCGTACACAATAGATATTTTTCCGGCATAGAGAACAGCTTCTTTCACGTGCGCCAGTTTCCATATCACCAGCGGAATGAACATTATGGTCATCAGAATTGTTCTGGCATAAAAAGCCGTAGTAGCGTTAAGATATTTTAAAGTCAGCTTATCAAGAATGGCGCCGGCCCCCCAGCATAAAACCGCAATCCCGACATACGCCAGAGTCATAAAAAACCTCCTTTAACTTCAGTGGCGAGTGGTTAGTGATTAGTGGTTAGTTTTTTTGCTCGCCACTATTCACTCTCCACTCATCACTACTTTATGGCGGAGGCAAAGCTCCCGGCAGCTCTTTTGCCGTATACGGCCTTGAAAGATATTCCTCTATGTAATCCGTGAAACCCCATTCATCTTTGTAAGAGAGGGCTTTTTTGTAATGTTCAACCGCCTTTTCGCGTTGTCCCGTTAAATCCATCACATTACCGGCTCTGACATACGCCCACACCGCCCACCTGTTGGGGTGTTCGTTTTCTTTCATGGTTTCTGTGCCTTTCATGAAATATTCAAGGGATTTTTCCAGTTCTCCCTGCGCGAGATGGCTGGTAGCGATAGCAAGAAGCGCTCTCGGAACGTAAACTTCTTTATAAAGCGGTTTTTTTTCCTTAACGTACTTGAGATATTCAAAAGCCTGTTTTATTGTTTCCTGATACTGTTTGTCTTCAAAAAGCGAAACTATTTCAACAAAATGAAGCATGGGATGGTAGGAAAATTTTCTCCTGAGTTCTTTTGACCATTTTACGGCCAGAGGCGGATTGGCGTAAGGGCTGCCCGGCTGGGTGAAAAATTCTATTAAAAGAAGCTCTGCGGCCGTGGCGTTGAAAAATCCTTTTTCTTTGCAAATCATGAGGTAATCTATGCCTTTTTTGGCGTTCCCGCTTACCAGAAGTTTGGCAAGTATTCTTATCACCCCCGGAAGGGTGCCTGCGTAATATTCATACATGCCGAGACCGAGATACGCGTCGTAAAGCTCCGGGTCTATTTCAAGGGAATGTCTCATGTTTTTTATGGCCTTTCTGCCGTCTATGTACGCTCTTATCCATTTATGCTGCATCAAAGCCAGCCTGGCCCGCAATCCGTACATTCCGCCGAGAGCCATGTAAGCGTGCGCGTCGCATGGATGGTCATCTACCCAGTCCCAGCCGACTTTGATTGCCTTATCCGTCAATTCAAGATATTCCTTGTCCAACTGAGGATTTGATTCTTCGTGTTCGTATTCAAATCGCGCCCATTTCGTCATCGCCTCCCCGAAATGACCGAACGGGTGTAAAGGATATTCTGCAGAAAGTTGTTTAAACTGTTTCTCCGCCTCATCCAGATGTACCGCATATATGGCGTCCATTCCCTGCATGGCAAGAGCCCTCAACTGATTCGGAATGCCCTCCGGAGAGCAATTACTTTTTGCGTAAGCCTGTTCACCCAGTGGAATAATTTCACCAAAGGTGAAATTCCCGCAGAGCGGGATTCCACAGGGTAAATTCACAAGCAAAATCACGGCCGCGCCTACGCAAACAAGCTTCCTCCTGCGCCAAGGCTTCGGAGGACAGGTCGGCGGGCAGGCAAGTATTTTAAAAATAAACATTTAAGTAATTCTGTCGGTTTTGAGATAAGGAATCAGAGCCTCAGGCACACAGATTGAACCGTCTTCATTCTGATAGTTCTCAAGAACTGCGGCGAATGTTCTTCCAACTGCAAGACCGCTGCCGTTTAATGTGTGGACGAACTCTATTTTTTTTGCGCTTTCCTTTTTAAATCTGGTGTTCATTCTTCTCGCCTGAAAATCCAGACAATTGGAACATGAAGAAATTTCCCTGAATCTGGATTCTCCCGGCATCCAGACTTCTATATCATAGGTTTTGGCCGAGGCAAAGCCGAGATCGCCGGTGCAAAGTTCCAGCGCTCTGTATGGAATTTTCAGCAGGCGCAGAATTTTTTCCGCGTCTTTTCTCAAACTTTCAAGAGCTTCCATTGAATTTTCAGGCGCGGTTATCCAGACAAGCTCAACTTTATTGAACTGATGGTTGCGGATCAGTCCTCTTGTGTCCTTCCCATAGGAGCCTGCTTCCTGCCTGAAACACGGCGTATACGCGGTATACTTTAAAGGCAGGTCTTCTTCTTTAAGTATTTCTCCTTTGTGAAGATTCGTAAGGGGAACCTCGGCAGTCGGTATCAGATAGAGCGGGGGTTCGGAAAATGTTCTGTAAAGCTCTTCCTCGAATTTCGGAAGCTGGCCGGTGCCGGTCATTGTTTCTGCGGTCACCATAAACGGCGGGAATATTTCTTCGTATCCGTTTTCCCCGGTCTGGATATCCAGCATAAACTGAATGAGCGCCCTTTCAAGCTTTGCTCCAGGCCCTCTCAAAAGGGGAAAACGCGAACCCGATAATTTCGCCGCTGTTTTAAAATCCAGTATGCCCAGCTGCTCGCCGAGCGCGTGATGGTCCAGGGGTTTAAAAGTAAATTTTTTTTTGTTCTGCAAATCCTCAAAGATTGATTTGTTCTCTTGGGGAGAAGAACCGACGGGGGCGCTTTCATGCGGGAGATTGGGAATCCCCAGAAGCATTGTTTCAAGTTCTTTCTGAATTTCCGCGAGCTCAGTCTCGCGGGTTTTTATGGTCTCTTTCACCCGGTTGGCCTGGTCAATCGCTTTCCTGGCCTCTTCGTTTTGTCCGGAAGTCTTCAGTCGCTGTATTTTCTGGGAAATTTCATTTCTTGAGGAACGCAGATTTTCAACTTCCGCCAGATTTTTCAGATACGCTGAATCTTTCTCAAGTATCTGCTCAAAAACGGACATATACCTGCCGCCCCTGTTCTGAATGCCTTTTTTCACTTTTTCCGGGGACGAACGCATCAATTTAATGTCAATCATTTTATCTGTAAACCACCGGTATTACTGATTCCTGAACATTTTTTTCCAGGGAATCTCCCGGCCTTGGTTCAACCATTACCTGCAGTTTCAGAGCCGAGGCCTGAAAACCGCTTTCCTTGATTTTTTTCAACTGTGAATTTAAATCCGCATGAATGATTTTAATTTTATAAATCTGTCCCGGCTTGATTTTGGAAATTCTCAGCTCTTCCAGATGGAACGGAGCCATCCATGTCCCGTTTCCGGTCCCTTTTTTCGCAAGCAGCAGGCTGAGACTATATCTGACCACGATGCCCTCAGCCGGCTTGGCAAAATCATTCTTAACCGAGACGATCGCCCTTATTTTTCCGCTCATCTTCATGGGGGGACCGATGATTATCTCAGGAACAAGCTCAAATATTGTTTTCTTGGCTGTAATGTTTCTGGAAACCTGCCATTCAACGGAAAATATGGACATTTGCGGAAAAACAGGCTTGGACGTCAGAAAAGCCATAAAAAACACGGGGAGGAGTTTTATCAACATATGCTTAAAAATTATTATCCGGACGGATTTGAGATATTATCGCTTTTTCAAGATTTTCCGGGACAACTGCCACTATATCGCACTTGGAGTTCAACTGGCAGTATTTCATTTCCATAAAAACGTTGATTATCGTGTGCCTGGCTGTTTTTAAAAGCATTGTCTCAAATGCCTCCAGAATGGAATTTCTCGGCCCCTGTATGCATTTGGGCACCGATGGAAGGAACGTAGTTGACATCAGATTTGACAGGGATCCTATGAATGAATTCACTATAATATTGCCCAATTCCGAAAGCATCAGTTCTTCCACGTTGCTTAATGCGCCGATGCGCGCCAGGGAATAGCCCAAAAAACACTTGGACACGATTTCTATGTCTTTGGGCCGGAAAACTATCATCGCCACGAACGGGAATTCGCCTTTTACTTCAAAAAAAACGCCCGCGTTAAAATCTTCTTCTATGGCCGATTCTCTTATCATTTCCTCAAGCGTTTTGTTAGATATCTTCACGTTTAAAATAGACCAGTCGCCGCTTGATATTCTTGAAAGCTTTGACACGCATCTTTCCACGCTCGGAACGATGATTTTTTCCCAGCCCGTATGAACACTGTTTACTGAATTGTTACCAGGGCAAAATTTGGTAATTTTTAGTTTTTTAAAAGAATTTTTAATTAAAACACCTAAAACAGACCAAATTTTGCCTAGGTAAATACTCACTGACGTGCTTCAGTGAGTATTTACGATTAAGCAAATTCTTTAAACTTAATTTCTTAATATCTAAATTACTTAATCACTGTTATTTACCGCTTTTTATGGTTCGTTCAATCGTCTTCTGGAATTCGTCAAACGAAAACGGCTTCTTAAGCACGGCATCTACGCCTTTCTCGGCAATGGTTTTGTCTATCTCCGTCTGCTCAATCGCCGTAATTACCACCACTTTTATATTCGGGTCAACGACTTTTATCTCATCTATGGCCTCAATCCCGGATTTTGCGCCGGGCAGTATAAGGTCCAGAAGCACCATATCCGGCTTGAGCTGTTTGACGGCTTTGACGGCCGAATCCACCGTGTCTTCCTCGCCGACCACCTCCACCCTTTAACTTCAGTGGTTAGTGGTGAGTGGCGAGTGTTTAACTACAGTGGCGAGTGGTTAGTGGTAAGTAAAAAAACTAATCACTATTCACTAACCACTAAACACTGCTGTTGACTAACCACTATTCACTGCTGTTTATGTTCCTTCCTGCCAGGTAGAGAGATACTCTTTCTGCCTGTTTGTCAGTTTGTCTATTTTTATGCCCATTGCTTCAAGCTTCAGCCTGGCAATATTCTTGTCTATCTCCGCCGGCACCGGATAAACCCTGACTTCAAGCCTGCCGCCGCGCCGGGCCAGATATTCGGCTGAAAGCGCCTGGTTGGCAAACGACATGTCCATTACGCTGGCAGGATGGCCTTCTGCGGCCGACAGATTTATAAGCCTTCCTTCAGCCAGAAGATATATTCTCCTGCCGTTATGCAGAGTATATTCGTCCACATAAGGTCGTGACTGGGTTATTTTTTTTGAAACGGATTTTAATCCTTCTATGTTTATTTCAACGTTAAAATGTCCGGAATTGCAGACAATCGCCCCCTCTTTCATCAAATTGAAATGCGCCGTATCCACTACGTTTATGTTTCCCGTAAGCGTTATGAAAAGATCTCCCAAGCGGGCCGCTTCCGACATGGGCATGACATAAAACCCGTCCATGGCCGCTTCAAGGGCTTTCAGGTCGTCGACTTCAGTAACGATAACTTTGGCTCCAAGCCCCCTGGCTTTCATTGCCACTCCTCTTCCGCACCAGCCGTATCCCGCCACCACGACTGTTCTGCCCGCCAGGAGAATGTTTGTGGCCCGCAGGATCCCGTCAAGGGTTGATTGCCCCGTCCCGTATCTGTTGTCAAACATGTGTTTAGTCAAAGCGTCATTGACCGCTATAATCGGGTATTTAAGCGCGCGGTCTTTTTCCATGGCCTTAAGTCTTATAACGCCGGTGGTGGTTTCTTCAGTGCCTCCGAGGATTTTTTTTCTGTCATTGCGCCAGTTCTTATGAAGAGTTGATATCACGTCCGCTCCGTCATCCATCGTAATATCGGGCTCAGAGGCGATTACGTTGCGAATGTGGCTGTAATAAGTTTTGTTGTCCTCGCCTTTAACGGCAAAAACCGAAACGTCATGATACTTCACAAGAGCGGCCGCCACGTCATCCTGCGTGCTCAGGGGATTTGAGGCGCACAGACTTACCCCTGCCCCTCCTTTCTTGAGGGTTATCATAAGATTTGCGGTTTCGCTCGTCACGTGAAGACACGCCCCGGCGGAATCGATTTTTTCCCATTCAAACGTCGTGTCCGTCCTGCCAAAATGTCCGTAAGCGGCTGTTTTTCTGAAAATCGGCCGTCTCAGCTTGAGCTTCTTTATCATTCCGGTCGGAGTAAAATCAAAAACCTTTCTGGCTATTTCCGATATCTGCTCGTCTCTTATCACGCCCGTCCCGTGGGTATTGACGTAAAGCCCGACCGGTTCAGCCACTCCTATGGCGTACGCAAGCTGTATGGTGCATTCCCTTGCGAGACCGGCAGCCACTATGTTCTTGGCCGCATACCGCGCCATGTAAGCGGCGGACCTGTCAACCTTGGTGGAATCTTTTCCTGAAAACGCGCCGCCGCCGTGCGGGGCTATGCCGCCGTAAGTGTCAACCATTATTTTTCTTCCCGTCATTCCGGTGTCGGACTGGGGTCCTCCTATCACGAATTTACCGGTCGGGTTTATAAGAAATTTAGCGTTCTTATCAAGCAATTTTTTGTCTATGACGGGCAGTATGATTTTTTCAATGAGTTCTTTTTTTGCGTCTTCCGTTATCCGCGCGCCGGTCCTGTCAAGGATATCCTCGGTATGCTGGGTTGACATGACAACCGTGTCAACGCGCACGGGCTTGCCGTCAACGTATTCCACAGTAACCTGGGATTTGCCGTCAGGCCCCAGATAGCCGAGAATTCTGTTTTTCCTCGCATAGGCAAGCCTCATAACCAGCTTGTGGGCAAGCATTATGGGCAGGGGCATCAACTCGTCCGTTTCATTCACCGCATATCCGACCATAAACCCCTGGTCGCCCGCTCCGCCCACGTCCACTCCCTGGGCTATGTCCGGGGACTGTCTGCCTATTATATTAAGCACCGCGCAGGTTTCATAATTGAATCCGAATTTATTGTCGGTATAGCCTATTTCCTTCACCGTTTTCCTGACAAGAGTATCTACGTCCACATAAGTTTTCGTGGTGATTTCGCCTCCGACTATGACCATGCCTCTTGTTATGAAAGTCTCGCACGCGACTCTGCCGGCGGAATCCTTTTTCATTATTTCGTCCAGCACGGCGTCGGAAATCTGATCGCAGACCTTATCCGGATGGCCTTCCGTGACCGATTCGGAAGTGATGAATCTTCTTCCCTGAAAAGTCATAAAACCTCCCTTAACTGCAGATTAAGATTGAGGTTAAGGTTGAGAAAAACTCAATTCTAATTTTCTACCATTCTTAATCTTTAACTTAACCTTAATCTTAACCTCAACCTGTTTTATGATAGTATACAAAAGTTTTTATTTGCCGGGGCTGACCCCGTTAGAGATAGTGGCGCTATACAGCGCCACGACGATTGTTGCATTTTTTAGTTTAAAGCTTAAGAACTGTATTCTTTTCAGCATCTTTGGTATTAAACTTTCACTTTGTATCTCTACCGGGGCTGACCAGTTTTGCGGAAAAATCAATAAGATGCCTTGTTTTAGCCTGAGATTCCGTCTCGGCATAGACCCTCATAAGCGGCTCGGTTCCCGACGGTCTCATTAAAAACCACGAATCGTCTTCCATAATGACTTTTAATCCGTCTATCGTATTTATTTCCTGTATCTTTTTGCCGAGAATCAGTTTGGGAAGCTTTTTCTTAAGCTTAACGGCAAAAGAATGTTTGTTGGTCACCGGCTTCTCAAGCTTGAAATCGTTCCTGATAAAAACGGATTTTCCATATTTATTTTCAATGTTTCCGTAGACCTCTGAAAGCGGTTTTTTAACTGCAGCCGCAATCTCCATGACAAGAAGAGTTGAAAGCAGGCCGTCTCTCTCCGGAATGTTTCCCTTCCATGAATATCCTCCGGATTCCTCCACGCCGAAGGAAATGTCCTCTGAAATCATTTTTTCCGCTATGTACTTAAAACCCACAGGCACTTCTTCAACGGCCAGATTCCTGAGTCTCGCTATCCTTTTTGTAAGATAGCCCATGGAAACCGCCTGGACAAGTTTGCCCTTGAGTTTGCTCCTTTCAAGCAGATATTCAAAAAGCAGGGGAGCGGTCTGGCATGGGGTCAGATACCTGCCTTTGTCGTCAATCACAGCGAACCTGTCCGCGTCCCCGTCCATGGCAATCCCGAAGAGAGCTTTCTCTTTCCTGACTGTCTGCATGAGTTCCGATAAATTTTTCTCTATGGGTTCGGGACTCACGCCTCCGAAAAGAGGGTCTCGTTTGCAGCGGAGTTTTATTACGTTTTTGGATTTAAAAATCTCTTCGGCAAACTCAGCTCCGCAGCCGTGCATAAAATCAACGACGATTTTCCCTTTGAGCTTTGCCAGAACAGCGTCGATTTTGACTCTTGAATTAAGATAAGAGAGATAATCTTTCCTGAAGGATTTTACCGTCACGTTTGCGGAACTGCCGGCCATCGGAACGGCTCTGGTTATGTAACTTTCCAACTCGGCGGTCACTGACGGCGGAGCCGATCTCCCGTCCTGTTTGACTTTTACCCCGTTATAAAAATGTTCGTTATGACTGGCCGTAATCATGATACCGGCGTTGAATTTATGTCTGCTGAAATAACTGAGAGCCGGAGTAGGCACCGGCTCGCTGCTCAAAACCACGTTTATGCCGTTCGCAGAGAGGACTTCCGAAAAAACCCTTGCAAATCTGTCTGACATGAATCTTCTGTCATACCCGACAGCCACGTGTTTTTTTTCTATGGATCTTATGTTTTTATAAGCCGTAAAATCGCTCAGCCCCTGCGCTATTTTCCTGACGGTATCAAAGTTGAAATCCATGGATATAATGCCCCTGAACCCGTCGGTTCCGAAGGTAATGTGATTAGAGTGAACAGTCATATAACACCTCTTCCGTATTTGTCATCCAGCCTTATAATGTCGTCTTCCCCAAAATATTCTCCTGATTGAACCTCTATGACTTCAAGAGGAATTTTTCCCGGATTGAAAAGCATGTGTTTTGCGTACGCCGGTATGTCTATGTGCCGGTTTTTTTTCAGCAAAATTTTTTTTGCGTCTCTGGTTATTTCGGCTTCTCCCGATACGACAAACCAGTGCTCCGATCTCTGTTTGTGATATTGATAGCTTATTCTATGACCCGGATTTATTCTAAGTTTTTTCACTTTGTAATTCGGAAGGTTTTCAAGAACCGTGTATGACCCCCACGGCCTGTCAACTGTCAGATGTTCTATATGCTGGGTCCTGCCTCTTTTTTTCAACTCTTCAACTATCTTCTTGACTTCCTGCGAATGATTCAGTTCGGAAACCAGAAGAGCGTCCGCAGTTTCAATCACCGCAAGACCCTTCACGCCTATGGCGGCCACAAGCCTTTTATCGGAATAAATAAGGCTGTCCTCCGTGTCAATCGCTATCACGTCCCCGACAAGGGCGTTGCCTTTTGAGTCTTTAGCGGAAATCTGGTAGAGATAATACCAGCTGCCTATGTCGTTCCAGCCGATGTCGGAGGGAATCACCGAAACAATGTTTGATTTTTCCATTATCCCGTAATCTATGGATACGCTCGGCATCCGGGAAAATGTCTCTTCAAGCGCCGGGTAAACGATTCTGCCGCGGTCTGAAAAGGCCTTGCGGGAAATCCTCTCTAAAAGAGCGTACACCCGGGGAAGGTGTTTTTTCATCTCATGGAGCATGGTTGAAGCCCTGAATATGAATATCCCCGAGTTCCAGAAGTATCTCCCGGATTTCAGGTAATTCTGCGCGGTTTTAAAATCCGGCTTTTCAACAAATCTCCTGGCTTCAAGCGCTTTTGCGTTGAATTTTTCCGGTCTGGAAGCAGCCTCTATGTAGCCGTAACCCGTCTCGGGCCTGTCCGGAACTATCCCCAGCGTGACGATTCGGCCTTTGCATGCGGCCCCGACGGCAAGCTTGAGAACTTTCAGAAATTCAGCCTTTCCGGTTATGATGTGGTCGGAAGGCATTGCAATCATTACGGGGTCTTTTCCCGTCTTCATCAGGTACGCGGCTGCAAGGCCTATAGCCGGAGCCGTGTTTCTGGAACACGGCTCTATTATCTGTTTATATTTTTTCATCTGGTGGTAGCCGGAGCCGAAAGCGTGCATGTTGTTCGTTACGATAAGGATGTTTGTTCCCGGCGCCAATCCCGAAACCCGGTTAACGGTCGCTTCAAAAAGCGAATTTCTCTTGCCGAAACGCAGAAATTGTTTCGGCAACAAATGCCGGCTCAAAGGCCAGAGCCTCGTGCCGGAGCCGCCTGCAAGGATAATTGCAAAGATTTCCGTATTCATGGAGAAATTTTAGATTATATCATTTTTCCCAGTGAAAAAAGCTTTTTTTATCAGGAGACGGGTATTAAGGAAGAGATTTCTGTTTTTAAAAATTTTTTCAAGCGCGATTACTTTCATTATGCCTGCTCTCTTTAGTCTATGGACATCGGTTATTTCCGTTCCGGCGCAGACTAAAATTACCGGTTTCCCGTATTTCTTTGCTGTTTTTGCAACAGCTGCCGGCGCTTTGCCGTAAAAGCTCATCTCGTCAAATTTCCCCTCGCCCGTTATGACGACGTCAGCCCATTGTATATCCTGTTCCAGGCCCAGCGCCGAAATCACGTATTCCGAGCCGGGCTCAAGCCGCGCGTTAAAAAAAGCGACAAGCCCGGCGCCGAGTCCTCCGGCTGCCGCGCCGCCCTTAATGCGGCCGATGTCTTTTCCAAGTTCTTTTTTAACGACTTCAGCGCAATGCAGGAGAGCTTTTTCAATGATTTTAACTTGCTCGGATGAAGCTCCTTTTTGCGGGCCGAAAATCCGGGCTGAACCGTATCTGCCGCAAAGCGGATTTCTCACATCAACCAGTCCCGTGATTTTTGCGCGCCTCAAAAGCTGTCTTGTCCGGCCGAAATCCACGCTGTGAAGATTGAGCAGTCCGTTGACCCCGGATTCTATGTTTCTTCCACGCCTGTCCAGCAATTTTATCCCGAACCCCTGAGCGCAGCCAGCGCCGGCGTCGTTTGAAGCGCTTCCGCCAAGGCCGATTAAAATTTTATCAACGCCCTTTTTTAAAACGAATTCAATAAGTTCTCCCACGCCGCAGGTGGAAGCGCTCATGCAATCATACCGGGAAGGTTTCAGATATTTGATGCCTGATGCCTCGGCCATTTCAATCACGGCTGTCCTTGAGTCAAGAAAGGCGCATCTGGCTTTTACCGGCTTTCCGAGAGGGCCTCTCACTTTCCTGTAAAAAATCTTTCCGCCGAATTTATGCGTCAGAGCGTCAATCAATCCGTCGCCGCCGTCGGAAACAGGGACCAGCCTTATGTCTGCGTCAGGCAATCGTTCAATAAGACCGTCCCTTACGCCTGCGGCGGCCTCCGGCGCGGAAATGCTTCCCTTAAAAGGATTCGGAGCAATAAGAATTTTCATAAACATTTTTTAAAATGATAAAATAGATTTTATAATTTTTATGAAAGAGGCCGCAGGCAAAACAGCCTACAGATACAAAGACGCTCTTTATTTGAACATAACCAATAGGTGCCCTACTCTGTGCGTTTTCTGCATAAAAAATTCGTGGAAAATGGATTTTCGCGGTTATGACCTTAATCTTAAAAACGCAGAACCTCAAACGCCTGATGTATTGAAATCAATTATAGCTGAATGTAATGCGGCCGGAACAGGGCGGCATTGCCCGCAATCGGCGCCGCGAGCGATGCGAGCGGCCGGTTTTAAAGAGCTTGTGTTCTGCGGATACGGCGAGCCCCTGATGCGTTTGCCGCAGGTCATTGAAATCTGCAAATCCATCAGAGACGCCAAAGCAGACGGCGTCCCGGCCGTCAAAATACGAGTTAACACCAACGGCCTCGGCAATCTCGTCTGGAAGCGGGACATAGCGCCTGAGTTAAAAAATCTCGTGGATTCGGTTCATGTCAGTCTCAATACGGCCGACCCTGAGCAGTGGAAAAAAATCATGAAGCCGCTTAAAGAATACGAAAAGGAAGGGTTTGAAAGCGCGGTTGAGTTCATAAAAAGCTCAAAAAAACTTCTACGGGAAACCGTGATAACAGCCGTGGAAATGCCCGATATTGACCTGAAAAAAGTGCAAAAATTCTCTGAAGAACTGGGCGTAAAACTAAGGCTCAGACCATTATTATAAAGAAAAGAGAGTAGCAAGTGGTTAGTGGCCAGTGGTTAGTAAAAAATCACTATTCACTAATCACTATTCACTAATCACTATTCACTAATCACTGACTTACTTATGAAACTGGAAAAAAAATCGGTTCTGATGCTGACTGCGCTGGCTTTTCTGATTTTAACGACAATCCCGGCGGCATTGTTCCACAACGCGATTAAAAAATATTTCACGTTTCTCGGCCTGTGGGACACGGGCGCGATTAAGCCCTCAAAAATATCCGTTCTGCCCTACATGCACGCAAGAGACTCCCGTCTGCCTGAAATACCCCAGCCGGAATTTGTTTTTGTCAGGTTTTCCATAAAAGCGCCTAAAGCGGATGAGGTTAAAATTTCGGCTGATTTCAATAAATGGAATCCTGATTCCCTGGCGCTCGTGCGCAAAGACAGAGACACCTGGCAGACGATCGTTCCCCTGACGCCGGGAAAATACAAATATCTTTACTGGGTTGACGGCGAGTTGATGCTTGACCCTAAAAACCCGGACACGGACTTACATAATGACAAAAAAGTTTCTCTTTTGACCGTAACAGCAAAAAAGAAATGAAGAATATTTTTGTCGGAATTATTTTAATTTTATTTTTAAAATTCGCGGCTTATTCCTCAACGGCCGCGCCTACGCCGACAGGCTTCGGCGGACAGGCCGCGCTCTGGCTGCCGGACGAGAACTCCGAAATTAACGAAGTCATATCCGCTCTTGAAGAGAACAAAAACGCAAAGCTCACGGTTTCCGTTTTCTCCATTCCTGCGAACATGGAGCAAAGAATTAAAATCCTTGAAAATGAAAACCGCATTGAATTCGCGATGCGGCTGCCTTATGACCCGGTTCTTCCCTTATTTTATTATCCTTCGTCCGATTCGGTTTTGTGGGAAAACAAACCTTCAACAGCCTCCTTGACGGATAATCCTTATTTTTTCATGCTCAGGATGGCCGACGCCAAAGAAAAATTCCAGAAAAATTTCAAAAAAACTCCTTCGGGCTTTTCCAACCCGCCGGGCGGAATTCTCTATGACTACATTCCGATAGCAAAATCCCTCGGCATTAAATGGATAGCCGCCGGACCGTTCGCTTCCGCTTACGAGGCGGTTGTTTCAAGCGGAATATATATAGCCCCTTTCTCCATTTTTAAATCCACGGAAGCGGTTGAAACGGGGGATAAGCGGACGATTTTTACGGTCATAGACGAGACACTGGATAAGAAAACCGGCATTGATTCAAGGAAACTTCTTCTGTCTCTTTTGTCGGATCCGGACAAAGCCCCTAGTCTTACGGTTTCAGAAGCCCTTGAAGTCGCTGATTCCACTGAAATACCTCCGGCGCAACTGAGCGCGTATTTTATGCCGTGGTCTGAAAATTACAATTTCTGGGCCCGGCAGAAACAGCAGGATGCAGCCCTCACTGTTTTAAAAAAAGTCAGGATAGATATCAGCGGACATCTTAACTCAATTTACGGGGATGTATCCGTTGCTAAAAATTTATTTGAAGAATTTTACGCGGCGGAATCAGGACCGAAACTCCTTGCCCTGTCTGATACGGATGTCTCGGCCGTCGGCGAAGCGGAACATGAAATACAAACCGCTCTCGTAAACGTATACCGCCTGATGGAAAAAAACCCGCCGTCCTGGCTTTTTACGTCTTTTTCGGAAATGCAGACATGGACTGCGGACAGGGAAGAAGTGAAAATATCCAGCGGCCCCGACTATATCCTGCTTCAAAACACGCTGCAGCCGCCGGCTCTTCCCGAACATCTGCCGAAACTTCCCCGTTCAGCCGACCCCGCGAAAATATGGAAACTTGAAGCCATAAAGGTTCAATGGAACGACTCGGACATAATAGTAAGCATTAAGCCGTCGCAGATAGAACCCCGGTGGAATCCGGACGGAATCAGCCGCGCCGTCATAGACCTCTACATAGACATAAATCAGCGGGTAAAAGCCGGATTTTCAAAACCGCTTGAAAACAGAGACGGAAAGTTCTTCCCCACAGACGCGTGGGAATACGCCATAACGGCCGACACGCGGAAAGCGGAACTTTTCATGGCCTCTTCCCTGAAAACGAAAAAACTTGAAACCTTTGGTCCGACGACAGGCGGGGGGGAAATATTGATTAAAATACCGAGAACGGCCATGAAAGGAAACCCTGCCCTGTGGGGATATGCGGCGATGATTATGTCGCCTGCCGGAAAAAATTTTCATATTACCGACATGCTGTGTTCGTCGGTTGAAAAAGGATATATATATTCTTTAAGAATTCCGAGAAAATAAAGTCCCTAGAGGTGTTTTATGACGGAAACCACGGAACATAGAAAGCAGATATTAAAAGATATTCTTTTGAAACTTCACAAAGGTCTTTCGGCAAAAGAAGCGAAAATGCTTTTTGAAGAAAAAATAGGGGAAGTAACGTCCAATGAAATTTTTGAAATTGAGCAGGCTTTGATAAAAGACGGCATTTCCCCGGACGAAATAAAGAAATTCTGCAACGTGCACGCCCTCTTGTTTGAATCTTCTATCAAAACGAAACTTTCAGACACGAATAACCCGAACCACCCGGTTTCCCTCTTTAAGCTTGAAAACCGGGAAATAGAAAAAATTCTTGCTTCCATAAAAGACGCAGCAAAAGAAGGCTCACACGCAAAAGCAGAGATATTAAAGAATCTGTTGTTAAAACTCAAGGAGGTTGAAATACATTATGCAAGGAAAGAGCAGGTTTTGTTCCCCCACCTTGAGAAAATAGGCTTTTACGGGCCGTCAAAAGTCATGTGGGGAAAAGACAATGAGATACGGGAGCTTCTCAGAAACTCCGTTTCCAGCCTTGAACGAAAAAATCATAAAGAAGCGGACAAACTGATAAACGCGCTCGTTGAAGAAATTGAAGGCATGATTTTTAAGGAAGAAAACATTCTTTTCCCGACCTGTCTTGAAAAATTAAAAACCGAAGACTGGATATCCGTGCTGAAAGAAAGCCCTGACGCGGGATACGCCTTCATCCGGGCGCCGGAAGACACCGGGGCGCTGCTTGAGGATTTTAAAAGAAACGCTGCCGAGGAGCCGTATGTCGGGAAAAATAATGAAATCATCCTGCCCAGCGGTTCCGTGACAACCGCGGAATTAATGAACGTTTTAAACACAATGCCTTTTGACATAACTTTTGTGGATAAGAACGACGCTGTAAAATATTACTCGGAAGGCAGGGACAGGATTTTTCTGAGAACCCGCTCCGTCATAGGCAGAAAGGTCCAGAACTGCCACCCGCCGCAAAGCCTGGAGGCGGTTGAAAAAATACTCCGGTCATTCAAAGACGGCTCAAAAGACTTTTATGAATTCTGGATAAACCTTGTCGTCGGCATAGCCTCCGACACCTGTGGCAGGGGGACAGAGCCCCCTGCACTTGATGAGCCAGAGGCTCGTTGTTCCGGCCGCAGTGCGGCTGTTCCGAAGGGAAAACTCATACACATAAGATATTTTGCGGTCAGAGACTTAAATAAAAATTATCTGGGCGCCCTTGAAGTAACCCAGGACATCACCGGCATAAAAAAGATTCAGGGAGAAAAAAGACTGCTTGAGGAAAAATAGAAAATGGGAAACAGACAAATTGACCTGAACAAAACATTATATGAGCTGACTGAAGAATAACAGGTCCTACAATGCGATGGGCCGTTTTTCCATAATTTATAAGGACTTAAGACTCTTAATCTCCTTCCTTATCTTTCTTATACTATTTTTATAATCTATTATCGGGGAGGAAAATTATGAAAAAATTAGCTCTATTGGCAGTAATATGTTTGACAAATAATGCCTTCGCCTTAGAAGCCAAAAACAGCGGCGACGAATGGCATAACCTTCCGTCAATGAAGGAAATAAAACCCGTTGTAAAAATAACCGGAGCAGAAGCGGCCGCGCAGGAGAAAGCAGAAGCAGAAAAAGACGTTAAATCTGCTGCTGCGGAAAAATCCAAATACGGCTATGAAACACCCATGCAGATAGTCTGCAAAGGTTACGACACGGGCTGGGAAGAACACTGGGGCGGACACGGCGGCAGTTCCAGCGAAATGGAAGCATGTTCCGACTGTTTGAGGGAACACGGCTCATGCAGATTTGAGTGTTCAATCCAGATGCAGAAATGCGACTCGCAGTTCGTAAACACCAATCCCGGAACAAACCCCGGCATTAACAATCCCCAGCCCTATAACCCATATCCGTCAAATCCGGGATACCCGAATTACCAGCCGTCTTTTCCGACTACGCCGGCATACGGCAGCGGAATGACTTACCAGGGAGAACCGCGCATGGATTACAGAAGCGCGGAGGAAAGCGCGATGGTTCGCTGCATGCAGTCCAATTGGAGCCAGTGTTCTGCCGGCTATTGCGCCCTGAGAGGATGCACCCAGCAGCCGCAGGTCATAAAGAGCGGCAGGTGCAAGAAATAGAGGTTAGCGACTTTAATAATAAAAAAGCGTTGAATCACTACGATAGGACTTTCTTCCTAATCAAACATAGTGCTTTTGGCTCTGGAAAACATTCTTAGTTTCTTCTATAATTATAAGACAAAAGGTAACAGGTGCCTTTTTATTCGGGCGGCACAGACAGCGCCCAACACTTGATGAGCCAGAGGCTCGTTGTTCCGGCAGGAGGAATCAAATGGCAAAATCAGCAGTATTTTTGTTGGCAGCGGCGCTGGCCGCAAATGTTTATGCGGCTGAAATCACTCTTAACGAAACCGATTTCCTCAGGGAAGCGGTTTTTGTTTCCGAGTCAATCGCAGACACTTCCGCCGGAACAGCCGCACTGCGGCCGGATCAGCGAGCCTCTGGCTCATCAAGTGCAGGGGGCTTTGTCCCCCTGCCACAGGTGTCGGACAGCCAGAACGACCTGATGGATCTCTTGAGGGACACCAATCCCCACATCAGAAAAGCGGCGGTCATAGCCTCAAAACAGTACATCCTCAACAGTTCTCCGCGCGACAGGATAATTGACATACTGGAAGACACGAGAGAACTCGCTGAGATAAGAATAGAAGCGGCCAGGACCCTGTGCTACGCAACCGGCTACAGCGACGTGAAGGACGCTCTTGGCGACCTCATAAAATACCGAGCGAACGAACCGAAGGAACTGAAGGCAATGACTTACAAGGCTCTCTGGACAGCCGCGAACGGCCATTCCCAAATCAGGGATCTTCTGGTTGACAGGGTAAAATATTCCGAGAAAGACCCTGAACTGCGCCGCGCAGCCATATGGGCGCTGTTTGACGCCTCTATGAATTACAATGTCCGGGATCTCTTCGTTGACATGCTCAAATACAACAGGGAAGACGACGCCACCAGAATTGAAACCATAAAAAGCCTTTATCTGGCAATGGGACATTACGAAGCGAAAAACTTGATGCTTGACATCGTAAAAGACACCCGCCAGGACAAGCAAATCAGGATTACGGCGCTGAAAGCCCTTTCAGGCGCAAGAGGAGACTCAAACGTTGAAAGATTCATAGAGGACACAATACGCTATGAAAGAGACGAGGATTTAAGAGTCACGGCGATAGAAATCACTCACAACAATGTCATAAAAATCCGCGAGTTTTTCCACTTGGGATACAAACTGGAAAACGGCGGATATATCAATCCGATAGAAAAAGAATAATCCGTGCTTTCGTGATAAAATCCTGCCCCCCGATATACGCCGGGGGGCTTTTTTTGCATTCAGCGCAAAAAACCTTAAGGATAAAAGTCCCAATATATAATGGGCCGTAAAACTTCGTCTTTTTAGGCACAAGGACTCTATTTTGAGAAATCATTTTTAATTAAACTAGTTAAAACAGAGGTTAGCGCATAGAATAGGGGATAGAAGAGGAGATTGAGTGATTAAGTTATTAAGAAATTAAGTTACTAAATTACTCAATCGCTTAATTACTTAATTTCTATTCTCTGTAGTTAAGGGAGGTATTTAATGAACAGCAAATCATTCAAAACCGTAGCAGGAGTTTTTGCCGTCGTGTTTTTTGCAGTTTTTGCAAAGGCGCAGGATTTTCGGAACAGCCGCACTGCGGAACAACGAGCCTCTGGCTCATCAAGTGCCGGGAACTATGCTTCCCGGCCGGCCACAGGTGTCGGAGGCTATGCCGACGACAATCTTGAATCCGTAAGCGCCTCAGGCATCCGCGCGATGAATATACAGAAGCCGACAATCGTTCGCACAGAGACGGATGTCAAAGGACAGGCCGGCGATGTGGTGAGCCTGCCGAACCACGCCGCAACAACATGGACAAACGAGCAGGACGAAACCGAGAAAGACAGACCCGCCAAAAAGATGCAGGTAAATATGGTTTTCTCAGGCAAGGACTGGACTGACTGTTCTGCAAAAGACAAGACAAACAACATTTCGGTCCAGGCATACGTCACAGCAGCTGACCAGCAGTTCGGCTACGGACAAAGAGTCACGCTTAAGGTTGACAACCACAAACTGACTTCAATCGCGACCATAGGACCGGGCGCCGACGAGGAAGGCACTGTTTTCATGCTGGAAAGCCTGAGCTGGAACATGTTTGTTCAGGAGAAAAAGCCCACGCACGTGCTGGCAGCGACAATGTGCGGCAAGGATTACATGCTGCTGCCCCAGAAAAAGGATGATAAATGGATAATAAATGCGGACTTGGGAAAACTTATTGCCGACAAAAAAGGCATCATCGGCGAGTTTGACTCCCGAGCCTGCGGCAAGAACAGCGTTGCGGCTCTCAGCTATTTTCTGATGATGCTGGCGTATTAACCCGAAAAACTCAGTTGCCTATGATTTTTATTGATAAATAGGCGCATAAAAAAATTCGCCTGAGTTTTTCGGAGTTATAAATTTTAAATTATGAATTCTTAATTGAGAATAATTCAAAATTCAACATTCAAAACTCATAATTCCCGAATTCCAACTGAAGAATTTGGGTTAATAAAGAATTGACATTTAAAAAGCCCCGCGATTTGTTTGCGGGGCTTTGTTTTTTGCTTTTAACAACCGCTCCCACCAGACTTTTGTTTCTTTTCCCATGCTTTCCTCCAAGTCCGGCAGGTTTATAAATCTCAAAATTTCCCGTTCAACATCTTTTACAGGTATTTCATTTTCAAGGACAGCCATTGCGAGATTAAAAGTATCGTCAGCCCTTAAATATTTATATTCGTTCATTTTCAGCCAATTCCGACTCGCTGAATTTCTCTCTGCCAGAATCACGCATTTTTTGTCCCAGTAAACCACTGCCCAGTTTTTTTTCGGCAGATAAGCAAGATACGCGGGCCTGTAAAGAACCGCTGTTTTCCCGTTTTTAAACCTGTGCTTTACCGCCACTTTGGACTCGCCCCTCGGAATGATTGCCAGTCTGAAATCCCATTTGGCGAGGAATTTATTCCAGTTTTCCGGATTGTTTCTTGAATTCTCGGTCTCTTCAAGAAATGAATGAAAGATGTACCTGCCGTCTATGAAAACCCGGTATTCCGGATAAAGATGAAATCCCAGATAACCTCCCCACCCCCAGTAATTAAACATCTTCAACTTTGCCAGATGTTCTGAATTCGCTTTTAAAAAATTCACGGCTCCGCCGGAGGCGTCCTCAAACGCGGAGATTCTTCCGGAGTACATCGGAAATATAAAAGCGCGGAAATAAATCAAAATACAAATAAAAACCGCCGCAACGGCTCCTGCGGTCGTTTTTCCCGACGGCAATCGTCCGCGGCTGATTGCAAAAATCGCAAAGGAAAGACCTGTAACGGAAAAAAATATGCTATGCCTGGAATAATTAGCGGATGAATACGCGAAAAAGAACATGCCTGCCAGATGGGCGTAAGGCACGTCCCTTGATTTTATGAACCTTGCAAGAATAACCGAAAAAGAAAAAACAAGGATAAACACATACGGCCACTGGTAGGCATTGGTCAGGTCAAAGGGCTTCCATTCCTGGATGTATTCCTGAAGCGTGTTTAAATGCGCCTGATGATTCCACGCCACTTTGTATATTTTCCATAAGTATGGATTTAAAAAACTCGCCAGCCCGCCGGCAAAAAAATATTTAAGGTAAACAGCGCTTTTTTTTACAATCACTCTGCCTCTTTTTCCATAAATCCACGGCAGATTCTCTTCAAAACCCTCGCCCAGAAAATAAACCAGAAACAGCGCAAGGCCATACAGATAGCCAGCGTGAAGGTTCGCCCAGAGGCAAAAACCCGCGGAAACAAACGCCGCATATCCGGTTGTTTTGGACCCTATTTTTCCCAGCCTCGCGCTTTCAAGGAAATACAGCTGTGCGGTGAAAAACAACAGAGTAAAATTTTCAGGCCTGACGTCGTTGTTGGGAAGCAGCCCAAGGGTCAGGAGAGGAAAAGAAATAAAGGATAATTTTTCCAGATTATAAAGCCTTGACAGTTTCCAGAAAAAGAAAAGGCACGCGCCCAGGATAAAAGCCTTCAGAATGAGAAGAGCGGGCAAACCGCCTTTTAAAAATAACAGCCAGTAGACAATCTGGGTAAACCATTCAAAATCAAGCCACTCCTTCCCTGACATTGTCCACGACAGGAAATCCACATCCGGAATTTTTCCGGTTTCAAGAATAAACCTGCCGGATGCAAGATGCCAGAATAAATCCGGATTTATGACCGGAAGGAAAAAAGAAGCGGCGGAAACGACAAAGCCGGCAACGGCCGATATCCGGTTGAAATTTGCGGAAAGTTTTTCCATATACATGCCAAGAAAATAAATTATATTACATTATTGGAGAGCAATTTCGTATAATTTCTTAAAATGGCTTCATATTTAAAGCGTTTAAATTCAGACCTTAAATCCTGCGCCGAAGCCGGCATCATTTCCTCCGAACAGCAGCAAAAAACATACGGTTTCATTCGCTTAAAAAGAGAATTCCGCTTGAGTTCAGTAAACTGGATTTCCATAATCTCCGGACTTTTCACTGCGGCCGGGATTCTTCTTGTAATATCGCATAATTGGGACCGAATACCCGCTCTTTTTAAAATGGCGGGGTTTCTCCTTCTGCTTCTTGCCGCCGGAGAATTATCAATAAGAAGCGATCTCAGGAACGTAAAAAGCGGCGAGGCGCTGGCTAAGGTTGATGTGCACAGGCGCGGCCATCTGAGGATAAAAAAACTCGTCAAAATTCACAGATAAAAGCAAATCGCGCTGGAGGGAAAAATGCAAAGGAGCGTAATTATGCGGGAAATCACTGATAATTGGGAAGAGTTATATGAAACCGAAGTTTCGCAAAAACTCCGCCATTTTTCAAGAGAAGGCAGGATGTATGACTGTCTTTTTGCCCAGCAGTTGACGAGGGAATTGCTTGAAGAACTTTTTACCATTGCCGATAACCTGAGAAAAATCACAAAAACCAAGGAGGGCGCAGACCACGCATCATCCCTGCTTTCCGACAAAAGAGCGATGCTGTATTTCGTGCAGCCTTCAACAAGGACTTTTCTCTCGTTTTTAAACGCCTGCCACCTGCTCGGCATAAAAACTTCCGAGATAAGGGACACCTCAACTTCTTCCGAAGTAAAGGGGGAAAGTTCCGAAGATACTGTCAGAACCTTTTCAAGCTACGTTGACCTGATAATAATGCGGCATCCGACTCCCGGCTTTGTTGAAAAAACCGCATGGCTCATGAACAGGACAAAAAGGCCGGTTCCGGTCATAAACGCAGGCTCCGGCAAGGACCAGCACCCGACCCAGGCCCTGCTTGACGTGTATACGCTGCACAAAAGCTTTGACGGCGAAATTGACGGGAAAAAAATAGTGATGGTAGGCGACTTAAAACGCGGGAGAACCGTCCGCTCACTGAGTTATCTGATGAAAAACTATAAAAACGTAAGCCTGGCTTTTGTTTCCCCGAAAGAATTCAAAATGGAACCGGACATCCTCGGTTTCCTCAAAAAACACTCCATCCCTTACGTTGAAACGGCTGATTTTATGTCAGTGATGCCGGAAGCAGACGCTATTTACATGACAAGGATTCAGGACGAACACGACACCTCCGGCGAATCCCGGAAAGTGGATTATTCCCCCTTTTATTTCAAAAAAGAACATCTGAAAATCATAAAGCCGTCCTGCGTGATAATGCACCCCTTGCCGAGGCGCGATGAAATTGAGACGGCCGTTGACGAAGACCCGCGGGCGATATACTGGAGACAGGAAAGGAACGGAATGTGGGTGAGAGCGGCCATGATTTCTTACATATTCAAAACGAATGAGAAAATTATTGAATGTTGCATAAGTAATGTAAGTAAGATATTATATGATACATGAGACCTTATGGAAGTCAAAAACAACTGGAGCAACGCCGCCGGCGCGCTCTCCAGCTCTTGAAAGCCGGCAAACGGATGGCAGATGTCG
>JACQWV010000084.1 GCA_016209085.1 Elusimicrobiota bacterium | reverse complement strand
TTCCCAGAGTTTGGTGCCGGGAAAGGGAGTGGTTATCAAGATGCTTTTGTATTTTAATTTTGAACGCCTTATGAATTGTCTGGTAAGATTTATGTCTTCCATCGTTTCGGTCGGATTTCCTATCATAAACGACCCGCAGGGCTCAATTTTTGCTTTTCTGCACAAATCTATCGCCTTTTGGTTTTCTTCCAATGTATTTTTTTTGTTTAATACGTTTAAAATTTTTTGTGAACCGCTTTCAAAACCAAAGTTTATCTTTACACATCCTGATTCACGGGCAAGCTCCAGAATTTCCGAACTGAGATTATTGGAACGAGCCGCGCATGACCACAATATGTTAAATTTTTCTTTGATGATTGTTTCGCATATTTTTTTAAGCCTTGGGTTATTTGCAAACATATCATCGTCCAGAAAGAAAATTGCGTTCACATTGTATCTTTCTATCAGGCTTTTTATTTCACTTATTACCCTTTCTGCTGAATTAAACCTGAAAGGCATTTCTCTCCAGCTGTTATGACAGAACGTGCAGTTGTAGGGGCATCCCCTTGAACACATAAGAGCAGCTGTATTGGAACCTTTTGGAGCAAAGTTATATGTATGTGTAGGCAGGCGTTCGCCTGATTTAAGATAAAAATTCATTTTAAACAAATGTCTTGCAGGGGGGGGTATTTCGTCCAGATTTTTTATATAGGGCATGGAAACTATCTTCTGCCTCATTCCGTTTTTGACAATATCCAATATTGCCTGTTCTCCCTCGCCTTTTACCACGATGTCACAGTGTTTTAAGGCTTCTTCAGACAACACGCTTGCATGGACTCCTCCCATTATCGTTAATATTTTTCTGTCTCTGCAGTAATCCGCAATCTCGTATGCGCGAGTAACCAGCGGGGTTGTGGCTGTAATGCCAACCATGTCAGGTTTTAATTCATTAATCATTTTAATTGGGTTTTCATTTGCCATCTCGTCTATAATTCTGACTTCTACGCCGTTTTTTTCCAAATAACCTGCTATGAACCCCAGATTCAGAGGTTCGGTCGCTGAATATATCTCACATTCACTGCCTGGATTGATTAATACCGTTTTAGCCATAAACTATTTTTGAGTTGTGATATTATTTCCAAATCATTCTTGTCTACGCCTTTTAAAAAATAAAGACAAATGAAATAAATCGCGATGCCTGAAAATATTAATGAAAAAAGATTTAAATGTGAGAGAGAAATTAAAAAACAGGACATTACCAAAGCAGACAATAATGGTTTATGTAAATACGTAAACAAATTGAGTTTTATGATGTTTTTGGTTTCCTGATTATAGAGCAAAAACCCGAACATCTCTCCAAAAACTGCAATTATGCCGGCGCTATATATTCCAAAAGACGGCGTAAAAAATAGATTTAAAATCGCAACCAGCAATGCCTGAAAGAGAACTATCTTGAATACTTGATTTTGCTTGTCAGCCGCCCAGAGTATTCTTGAATAAATAGTGTTTATGCCTACCAGGAAAAAATTCCATATTAATATCTGCAGGATGATTTGCGAATCGCCATATTTAGCTCCATAAATCAGGTTTATTATCGGCTTTGCCAGAATCATAATTCCAATTGCGGCAGGCATGCCTAATGTGATGGTTAATTTGAATAGATAAGAAACTAATTTATCAAACGATCCCTTTGAATTTTTGTATAAAAAGGAAATTGTCGGAAAAGTGGCTGTGGCTAAAATGGCGATCGTCGTCATCAGCAAAAGTATGATTTTATGAGAAGCGGAAAAATATCCGACTTCTTCATTTGTGCGCACAAGACCCAGAAGCATGACATTGAAGTAATTAATAATGATTGACGCCATGCCGGTTAAACCTAATGGCAGGGCTTGTTTAAAAAGATATTTCCAGTAAGATAAATCAAAGTGCAGTTTTACTGCCAACTTTTTGAATAACACATAGAAAAGGAAAACTGCCGATACGGATTGAGCGGCAATCAGGATGGCCGGAACTATAAGCAGATTGTTGTTGGTTTTCACAATTATCAGGATCAATGCCGTATACAGAATCCCTTCAATTATTGAAGCAATTGCCTGATATTCCATCTTTTCAATACCTTGAAAAACCCAGTCGCATAAAAACACGTTTGCACTAAACAGAGTAAATCCATACAAAATAATAAGGTATTTTATGTCCATTGTTTTGTGCATGGTTAAGGCAAAAATTAAAAGAAGCATGTATGATAAAATACCCATGCATAATTTTAAACTAATGACATTGTTGACATAAAAAGTCAGGTTTTGTTTGTCTCTGGCTATGTCGCGGGTTCCAATGGTATTTATGCCGAAGTGGGCGATTATTGCAAAGTATCCCACGCTTGCAAGTGCAAAATTTAATTTTCCAAAGTCCCCGGGCCCCAAAATTCTCGCAAGGTAAGCAATTGCCACCATGCTTAGAAGTTTCATTGTCACATCAGCGGAGGTTAACGACAAAAAATTTTTAAGAATTCTTTGCGATGTGTTCATTTTTTAAATAAGGTCTTGAATTTGTTCAAAGCGTTTGAAACTTCACTAAGCCTTTTTATAGAGATTTCATCCGGCAATATTTTTAGAATGCTTTGAACGGATTTGCAAGAATCAAATATATGTTCAATCTTTGAATGAGATGATTTTGCAAAAAGATTTTTGGGCATTTTTACGATGTCCTCGTTTAAATTATCCAGTATTCTCTGGATTCTGAGTTTTCCCCTTTTGTAAATAATATTCACGAAATCGGTGTCAGCCTGGTAGAAATCCTTCCTTGAACCTGGAACCCAGATTTTTTTAACTGCCTGCCATCTTTCAAGCTCACGGATATTGAGACTTGCGCTTCCCTTGCTTATTTTAAGTTTGTTGACTATGTCCTCTAATGAAACCAGCCCGTCGTTTAAATAGAGAAGCCCGTAAATCTGTCCCACGGTTCTGTTCAGCCCGATGTTCTGGGAAATTTCGCCTGTAAAACGGATAAAATCCTCTTGAATTTGATTACTATTGTTCATCTTTATTATAACTCCATGTTTAAGTTGTTTTGAACGTTCTAAACATATTATACGCTGTGAATCAGATTTTGTCAAGGGGGTTTGCGGCAAGGGCTCTTTGTTATCTTCTTTTAAAAATTGTTTAATAGAATACTTAGCTATGATTAAAAAAGTTATTGAATCCGTGTTCGGGACCAAAAGCGAAAGGGATTTAAAGAAACTTCAGCCTCAAATTTTGCAGATAAATTCCCTTGAAGATGAAATAAAAGTCCTCAGCGATTCGGATATAAGAGCCAAAACGCAGGAATTCAGGGAAAGACTTGCAAACGGCGAAACTCTGGAAAACCTGTTTCCTGAGGTATTTGCGTGCGTGAGAGAGGCTTCAAAACGCGCAATCGGCCTTCGTCATTACGACGTCCAGCTTCTGGGAGGAATTGTCCTGCATCAGGGAAAGATATCCGAGATGAAAACAGGCGAGGGAAAAACTCTGGTGGCCACCCTTTCAGCGTATTTGAACGCCTTGACCGGCAAGGGCGTTCACATCGTAACCGTAAACGATTATCTCGCCAAGAGAGACAGATTCTGGATGGGGCCGGTTTATGAATTTCTCGGATTGACTGTCGGGTATGTCCAGCATGACATGAGAAACGAAGAGCGCAGGCAGATGTATGACTGCGATATAACTTATGTAACTAATAATGAAGTCGGATTTGACTATCTCCGCGACAATATGGTCATCAACAAAGAAGACAGAGTAATGCGGTCCAGACATTACGCCATAGTAGACGAGGTTGACTCAATTTTGATTGACGAGGCAAGAACCCCGCTTATAATTTCCGGCCCTGCGGAGGAGTCCACCGACAAGTATTACATAGTCAACAGAATCATCCCCATGCTCACCCCCAGGTTTATAACCGAAAAGGAAGAAATAGAGGCTAAAAGAAGCGGCGAGGATCTCGGCAAGGGATATGACGCCATAATAGACGAAAAGAGCCATTCAGCCATACTTAGCGACGAGGGCGTGCAAAAAGCGGAGAAAATGTTAGGCGTAGGCAATATTTACGATGATGTCGGAGCCGAATGGGTTCACCACATAACCCAGGCCCTAAGAGCCCATCATCTTTTCAAAAAAGACGTTGAATACGTGGTGAAAGACGGAGAAATAATAATAGTTGACGAATTTACGGGCAGGCTGATGCCCGGCCGCAGGTGGTCCGACGGCCTGCACCAGGCGATTGAGGCCAAGGAATCCCTTAGAATAAAAGAAGAAAACCAGACCCTTGCCACCATAACTTTTCAGAATTATTTCAAACTTTATGAAAAACTGGCCGGCATGACCGGAACGGCCATGACCGAAGCCAATGAATTCTGGGAGATTTACAAACTTGACGTGGTGGAAATTCCTCCGAACAGACCGTGCATACGGTTGGATTCGCCTGACAAAATTTACAGAACCGAGCGGGAAAAATACAATGCCATCGTGCAGGAAATTGAAGACAGATGGAAAAAAGGCCAGCCCATGCTTGTTGGAACGCGCTCCATTGAGAAATCCGAGAAGGTTTCAGCCATGCTCAGGGCAAAAGGCGTCCCGCACCAGGTTTTGAACGCCAAATACCATGAAATGGAAGCGCAAATAATAGCGCAGGCAGGAGCAAAAGGGACCGTGACTATTGCTACTAATATGGCAGGCCGCGGGACCGATATCGTTCTCGGAGGCAATCCTCCGGACGGAGAAAACCAGAAATACGTTTTAAGCGTGAGCGGGCTGCAGGTTGTAGGCACCGAGAGGCATGAGTCCAGAAGAATAGACAACCAGCTCAGGGGACGGTGCGCCCGGCAGGGCGACCCCGGCGGGTCTGTTTTTTATGTTTCCCTTGAAGACGAACTCATGAGGCTTTTCGGGTCGGAAAAGATTTCTTATGTGATGGAAAAACTGGGAATGCAGGAGGGGGAGGTCATAGAATCCGCTTTAATAACAAGGCAGATTGAGGGCGCTCAGAAAAGGGTTGAAGGAATGAATTTTGACGCCAGAAAACAGCTTCTTGACTACGACAATGTGATGAACAAACAGAGGCAGGCGATTTATGAACTGAGGAATACAATACTTGACGGCCAGGATGTCGTAGAGAGAATCAAGAAGATGATAGAGGAGTCCCTTGTAGAACAGATTGACTTATGGGCGCCTGAAGACAAGTCTCCTCAGCTCTGGAACATGGAAAGTTTAAACGTATATCTTAAAAAAACTTTCTCCGTTTCCCTGGATTTAAGCCGGGATTTCTCAAAAGCGAGGCACGAGCAGTTACGTGCGGAACTTCTGGAAAAAATTGTAAAGGTTTATGAATCCAGGTTTGAGGAATTCACTCAGAGAGAAGTTGATTTTAACGAGCTTCAAAGAGTGCTGCTTCTTCAGATCATAGACCACATATGGAAAAACCATCTTTACGAGCTTGACCACCTTAAAAAGGGAGTTACTCTCAGGGCTTACGGCCAGAAAGACCCCTTGATAGAATACCAGAAAGAATCCTACGCCCTGTTTGAGAAAATGCTCTCCAGAGTGCGCGAACAGATGGTTGAATACGTGTTTAAAATACAGGCGCCTCCCCGGCCGGTTTCAAGGCCTCAGGCTGCAAGGACAGAAGCCCGGCTTATGCAAACGAGCTCCGGCGGCCACGCCCGGCCTAAAAAAGACGAAGAAAAACCGGCGACGGCCGTATCCCAGAAAATCGGCAGAAACGATCCCTGCCCGTGCGGAAGCGGGAAAAAATACAAAAAATGCCACGGCAAAAATCAGTAGCCGGTAATCAGTGGCAAAGCAAGAAGCAAAAATATCCGGTAACCAGTTACTGGTCACTGGTTACTGGTCGCTGGTTACTGCCGTTATTGACTTCTCTGCTTTTGATACTGAGTTATCCGAAATTCAATCAGGGCTGGCTTGCGTGGTTCGCTTTTGCTCCTATCACACTCTATTTCAAAAAATCAGAAAATCTTAAACAATGTCTGTGGAGCGGCTTTATCGCCGGTTTCGCATTTTATCTGGGAATTCTATACTGGATTTATTTCACTTTGCGCGCCGGAGGCGTGGGGCAGTTTTTTTCGGCGCTGGCGTGGATTTTGCTGAGCCTTGTTTTGTCCCTGGAATGGATTTTGTTTTCACTAATTGGCTTTTATTTTAAAAAAACCGGAGATTTGATATATCCGTATGTTTTGTCTGCGGCATGGGTTTCTGTTGAGTGGCTTAAAATCTTTATTTCCCGGGAAGGCGTATGGTTTCCCTGGTTCATGCTGGGCTATACCCAGTGGCAGTATCCGGAAATGATTCAAATTGTTTCAGTTACCGGCGTTTACGGATTAGGTTTTGCCGTTTGTCTTGCCGGAGCGTCAATAAGCGGGGTTTTGGTTAACGGAAAAAAACCAAGCGTAAGATTGGCAGAATTTTTGCCTGCTATTTTGATTCCGGTTTTTCTGTTCTGGTTTGGCCGGCATGAAATCAAAAAATCAGAGATTGCCGGGACCGCCGGGAATGTGAAATTCTCAGTTCTTCAGCCGAACATAGACTTTTACAAGAAATGGGACGGGGAATACGAAGAATGGATAAAGAATAGAATAAAGTCCTTGATAGAAAAAACCCGCTCTTTTAAACCTGACGTCATTATCTGGCCGGAGAACGCTTTACCCGGCTGGATAGACGACCCATTCATGAAAAAATGGCTTGACGGCATTGTCGCAAAATCCGGCAGGTTTCACATAGTAGGTTCGGTCTCTAAGGCAGACGGCAGGCGCGTGTCTTCGTTTTTGCTGGATTCTTCAGGCGGCATCAAAGCGTCTTACGATAAGAGAGAGCTTGTGCCGTTCGGCGAATATGTGCCTTTCAGAAAAGCGCTTGGGAAATTCATTGATGTGGTCGGAGCTTTGGGCGAATTCGAACCCGGAGAGACGAACCAGAAATTATTTAAAATTGATAATGGAGTTAAAATCGCAAATTCAATCTGCTATGAATCTATTTTCCCGTATCTTCAGAAGGGGGATGTGCAAAAAGGAGCGGATATCCTGGTAAACATAACGAACGACGGCTGGTATCTGGATACTGCCGCTCCTTATCAGCATTTTACAGCAAACATTTTCCGGGCGGTTGAGAACAGAAAGTTTCTGATAAGGGCCGCCAATACCGGAATTTCAGCGGTGATTGACCCATGGGGTAGGGTTATTGAAAAAACTGAGCTTAACGAATACCGGATATTGAACCTGAACGTGCCGGGGAAATAAAAACAGCCCCGCCGCCGGCGGGGCTGTTTTTAGAAATTACCTTGTTTTTGACTATTGCACTCCGACCATCGTGTTGCAGTTTAAATCAAGATTGCCGAGAAAATATCCTTCCGAGGTCATTTTAAAATAACCCTTGAAATAACCCGCGTACTCCCTGTTCAGCACGCTTTTCGGAACTGAGAGTTCATACTCGGCGGTCGCATAAACCTCGCCGAATTTGGCGTAGGAGTAGTTGTTTTCGTTTTGCCTTAAATATCTTGTGAATTCAAACGCTTTGGCTCCTGTGGTCGGGTCGCCCTGAACCCATTCTCCCCACGCGTCTTTGTAGTAAGGAGTGAGTTTCGCGGATTTCTCGTTCACGGTTCCGATTATTCTGAAAGCCTTGTCTTGATCCACGCAGACTATTTTCACGTTTCCGGCTTTGACGTCTTCAGCGTTTCTTGGAACGCGGATGGAAACGCGAACGCCCATGTAGCTTGGATTCGGAGGCGGGGGCGGGTCCTGATAAAACAGGTCCTTCACCTGCTCATAGTCATTCCAGCTTGCAAATTCAACGGCCAGAAACGGCTTTTTCCCCGGAGGGGTCGCAACAATAACTTTTGCCTGAATGCCGTAGGATTTAAGCTCTTTCCGCAGTTCCTGCGCGGCTGTATATGCCCAGTCTTTAGAGGTTTTTTCCGTTTCAAGAATGAGAGGCGTAATAATCCCGGTTCTTTCTTGGTCATTCAGCGCGTCTTTCGCAATCATGGTGTTCAGTTCAAAAGCGTTGCTCAAAACAGCGCCTAAGAATACTATCATAGAGATGCTTATTGTTTTTCTCATTTCATTTCCTCCTTATCTTATCACTGTCATCAATGCTAAAAAGGGAACACTAACTGCGGGCACGGAATCACGAATTCATCCCACGGGCTCGGCCTCTGCGCCGGCATTTCATACATGACGCCGTTTTTGCATTTGTAAACGCAGGTGTTGCCTTTTAATTCCTTGAACCAGCAGTAGTTGATTTTCTTGTCTTTGAAATTTGCCGTTACCGGTGTGATGTATATTTTAGGCGAAACTATTTTGTCCGAATCCGGCGCAACTGTTTCAGCCGGTATTTCGGCGTTGTTTAAAAACTGGTTTGCGATTATGTCCGCGTCCGAGCGCATCAGGGAGAGCGTATTTGAGTTTGCCACCGAGTCCATGATTCTGGCGTAAGGATCCGTGACTAATTGTTCAAATTTGGATAAATCATTATTTGACATGACTGCGGCTTCTTCAAATATCCACGACATTCTCTCGCTTACATGTAATATCGTTTCGTAGGCCTCCCGCGAAGGAGCGGGCTCGTGTACGTCTTTAAAATAGTCCACTTCTCGGTTAAAAAGCTTCACAAATAACGCCGGAGTAAGCACGCCTGCCAGGTCAGCGTCCATAATGTCGCCGGCAAATCTGAGATTAATGCTCGCGACATAAAGCCGCGCGTACAGCACCGGATAATCCGCCGGTTCGGCGGTTTCGTTGTCTGAAATTATCTCGGGCTGGAAATCGTTAAACGGCGTTTCGGTTTTCTGTTGTCTGATTGTTTCAAGGCTCACGGCGGGTATCTGGGAATCTGCCTTGAGCGATTCAAAGTTATTTGCGCAGACAACGCCGGAAAAATTGAGCATTGCCATTATTGGTATTATTATTTTTTTCATTTTAGTTTCCTCCATATAACTGCAGGTTTAGATAAAGGTAGAGGTTGAGAAATTTTTAAGGAATCCATAACTTTATCTTTACCTGTACCTGCTTTTCTATTATTCAATCAAAAATACGGATTTTACAATAGAGGCAAAAGTCCTAATTTTTCGTTGAAAAATTTCCCATAAAATCCGTGGGACTTTTGAACTTCAAAAAGGACTTAGGGACTGTTCTTTATTTCAGCCTCGACCAGCGGCACGGCCGCGTCGCTCTCGTCCGGGTCGCGGGACCAGCGTATAGGCTCTATAGTGTACCTGTCTGCCGGCAGCATCCGGGCAAGTCTGTTGTCAAGATAATTATCCGGGGCCTTCTTGTCAAACTGGTCCATAGCGATGTCTTTCATCCGCAACTCCAAGTCATGCTTAAACTGTGCCTCGTCCCCGGATTTTGCCTGGGTAAAAAATCTAAATATATTTACAAGGTATTTTATCTCAATTTTGCCCAGCCCAAGTTCCGTGAAAGATAGTCCTACTATGGATATAACCACCGGTCTTTTGACATTCGGAACATCCGCTGCTGAATACGGGAAGCCGGAACTTGAAACAACAATATCCTGCGGAGAGCCGGAAGTGTCTGCGGCAAAACCGGTCGCGGAAAATTCACTGCCGGCAGAAGCAAAAAGCCCGGACTCGGCTGCTGCTCTTAATGATTCCTGCCCGACGGCCGAAACAAACAAAACCCCGGACAACGCCGCCGACGCCAAAAATAGGCAGATTAGTATTTTTCCCATAGCTTCTTGATTGATTTATTTTCAATTACAGAGCGTTGATAAGCTGACAAGCGGGACGAAAACCCATAGCTTCCGCTTCGGGGCCCGGATTGATGCAAGAGAGCAGATTGCGTTCGGTGCCGCCGTCTTGATCCGGCTGTTCCAGAGCAAGTGACTTGATTTTGACGCCTTCCTCATTTATCTCTTTAACTTTGAGGGTTTTATAGAGCGCCAAAGAAAATTCACGGTTGTCACCCGACCCATACGACTCCATGCCCATAAATTTCCATCCGCCGGCTGGATTGATAGCGCAGGAATAGCGGGCCTTATGAGGTTGGTTCGGCAGGGGCATATCGGTGTAGAAGCTTTTGTAGCAAGTCAAACCAGCGCCCACTTCGTACACATAACTTTGACCGCCGCCCATTGTCACAAGTTTGGGTTTAATGTTTAAGGAATTAATAAGCAGTTCGGCAAAAGCCGGGCTTTTCAAATACACCGGGGCAGTGATAGGCGCGGCGACTTTTGTTTCATTATTAATTGTTATTGATTCCGTCGGCTCAGGAACAACAGTTTGTGTTTCTTGTGACATTTTGACGACATCTTTTGCATTTATGTTTTCAAGTTCAAAGGCATTGACAATATTTGAGATTATTGTAATCGCAATTACCGCTATTATTGCCTTTTTCATTTTATTTTCCTCCGTTTATTTTTTCATCTGGCCGATGATGAAATCCCAGGTGTCAATCGCTATGTTCTGGGAAGCATAAGAGGAGCGGAATCTCATAGAGTGCGCAAGGGTTTTGTAGTCAATAACATAGTTCTGCCCGTTGTTTGAATCCCACTTGTTGTTCACGTAAAAAGCAAGCTCTATTTTTTCTATTTCAATGTAGTTGTAAGTGAGAGCCATTGAAGGAACAAATATAAGTCCGTCGGTTCCATAGTTGGTATATTGCTGAATTTCCCCGCTTATATACCCGGTTTTGTTCCATTCAGGGAGAAGCTTCAGGTTCCTTTCAGAAACCATTGAAGTCGCCCAGCCGCCGTTAAGAGGAACAAGTTTGTAATGGACTTTCACGTAAGCGTTCACATGGTTGGTTATGCCGGTGGCCAGTATGCCGCTCTTCTTGTAGCCTATAGCGTATTTAAGCCCGCTGAAAGTAGTATTGACTTCGGCTATAACAGCGGGTCCTGCCGATGCCGCTACCGCGCTCTGATTTGCGTAATCAGGCGGGTAATTTGAAGCTGACAGCAGAGTGTTTGAAAGCAATACCGCCGCCAGTAACATCATTAGTTTTTTCATTATATTCTCCTTGTTTAATTGCAGATTCTGAATTTTTTATCCTGCCTGGGTCTGGGAGCAAGCATCCATTGATATGCGTATTGTTTCCAGTAGTCCTGGACGGGGTCATCTCCGGAGGATTTCCGGATTATTTTTATGACAGGACGCTCGTGCCGGTTTTGTTTGTCGTTATCGTCGAACTCATTCAGTGTTTTAATCATAAGTTAGTCCGTTGCAAGAGTTTTATTCCAGTCTTGAATTGCAGTTTAAATCATAATCCTCGGCTCCGCCCACCTCGTCGTGATGAACAGTGAAATATGCCCTAAAGTTGTGTTTCTCCTTCTGTTCAAACACGGTTTTAGGCAGAGAAAGCTTAAAGAAAAACCAGGCGCTGTCTCCAGATGCAAATTTTGCGTACGGCCATGAGTCGGGCATAATTTTTCTTTCAAACTTACAGGTTTCTCCCTCATGAATGCCGCCGTATATTGCGTCCGGCGCATATATTTTCAGGTTTCCGCCTTTTTTTTCGTCAAGAGAACCCGTGATTCTGATTGGGAAAGTCTGATACGGAGCGTTGGGCGGTATTATTCTGAAGCAATTTATGAACGCGGCGGACTTATTCGTTTTCCGGCTCGGATCAAATCCGAAATTAATGTTGAAGGAATCTGAATTATCCTGGGGATTGCGTAGCCGCCTGCCGTTTACTGTGGCTACAAGGTTGTGATAATATTGTCCTGCATAATCGCTGTAAAGCATGACCCCTTCCGTTATGGAACCGGTAAATCTTCCGGGACCGTCGTTGGAGAGAGTGATTTTATGCGTTTTTGACACGATTTGTCCGTCATGCGCTTTGCACCATGCTTTAAGAGCTATTTTTATCTGGTCTTTTGCGTTGAGAGCAGGGTTGTAGACCGAAATCACAAGCGGTTTTGCGGCCACGTCCTGGCCCGCCCAGTTTTCCTGGACAACTTCGGTTTTGTAATCCAGGCTTATTTTAGTGCCGTCAACAGAAATCAGGGAAAGCATTTTCATGGCTTTCTCGCCGTTGGAAGACGTTTCCGGGACAGCGGGATTCGTTAGTCCCGCGTTTTGTATTGTTTCTGCTGAGATTCCGTTGATTTCAAAATCGCCGGCAGCGCTCTCAAAATCTACAGCGCGAAGAGGACTAATCGCAAACAGAAGCATTATTGTTATGATTTTCATTTCATTTTCTCCAGAATATACGGTTTACCAGAGTTTGTCATAGACGCTTTCCGCAAGCGAACGAACGCTGAATTTGATGTTGAAAGATCCTTTTATGACTTTGCACGCATTTTTAAGTTGTCTTGCCTCAGAGAGCATCAAGGCATTGTCCAAATCTTGGGCAGAGTAGGAATCAAGAAATTCTAGATCCTCCTCAAGTTTATTTTGTGCGAGAATATCCAGAGAATCGGCGCGTTCAGCGTAGATGATGACCTCCTTGGCAGCCCCTTCTATTTCCCAGTTCCAGTAATTTTGTCCTTTTTGGGATTCAGTTTGGGTCCGGACTTCTCCAAAATGTTTCACGTAAGCCGGATAAGCCAGCAGATAACCATGGTGAATTTCAACCGAATGGTTAAGGTCCCTGATTACGGAATTACCGATAGGGAGCGGGCCTGAAACAAGAATGCCGATTGCTCGCTGTTGCGAGATAGTGGGTCCTGTATGCCAGATAAAGGATTCGCTTGCCGAAACCAGAACGCCGTATTTTTTTGAGACCGCTTTCACGCACGGCTGGAGCATTGATACCGCTTCTTTAAGAGTAGGCTGCTTGGCAAATACAGCATTAACTATTGAACAGGCATCCAGGCCTTTGAAAGCGTCTTTCGGGTTCATCGGAATTTTTTCCCTTGGAACCTGGGGTCTAACATAGTATCCCATGTAAAAAAGATTTCCATGGTCGTCTGTGGCGAAGACATCCTGAGCTTTTTTAAATGTTTCCCAGTTCGGGAATTCTACGGACAGCTGCGCCGGGTGGGATTCCAGAACTTTTACGTTCACGAACACGCCTCTCAACCGCAATTCTTCTTTAAGCTGTTCAGCAGCCTGATACGGGCTTGACGCATATTTTTGGGCTGTTTCGGTCGTCGGCATAGCCTCCGACACCTGTGGCCGCAGTGCGGCTGTTTCGGAAACGTCTATCGGCGTTGATTGAGCGTCTTTGGCAATATCTTTTGCCGTAATTCCGTTTAATTCAAAAGCATTGGCTGCAAGCGCGCCTGCAAATACTATCATAGAGATGCTTATTGCTTTTTTCATTTAATTGTTCCTCCATGTAACTGCAGGTTTAGATAAAGGTAGAGGTTGAAAAGTTTTTAAGGAATCCATAACTTTACCTTTACCTGTACCTGCTTTTCTATTATTCAATCAAAATAAGGGTAATTTTAAATAGGTTCAAAAGACCTTTAATTTATTAAAAAGATTCCCATAAGGTTTTAGGACCTTTGGAACACGGCTGTTATCGGGTACTGCAAGACCTGAGAATATTAGTAGCCGTGGAAAGCGCCCATTCAAGACCTGAGGCGCACGTGATGAAAAAAAACGGAGCCGCGTGAAAAAGAAGGCGCGGCTCCCTGAACTGGTCATGAAGGGCGGGAAGAGCGCTTAAGAAAAACAACGGCAACCAGAGAAAAGAGCGGTTCCCTCTCCCGGAAAGGAAAAACCACAAGCCTGACCAGAGGAAAGGGAGCAGGAGTATGTTCCATGGTCTGGAATAATGCGAGTTGAGGAATATTCTGTTGAACGAATTAAAAGGATTGAAAATAATCTGAAAATAACCCTCTGCGGTTTTTAGCGCGAGGCGGAAAACGGCATTGCCGGAAAAGAGATATTTTTCAAGGTTCATATCCCCCATGCTTTGCGCCATTCCAGGGTCGCCTTTTGTTTCCGCGGCGGCGTAATAGCGGGCAGCATGGTCAAGATTGCCTGTGAACCTTCCTGTGTTCGCTTTGGCCGCTACAAGCACTAAGGCAAGGGTAAGCGCGGGCAGAAGAAAAAGAACAAAAACCTGTCCCGGTTTTTGTCTGGATTTCAGCGCAGTTATCAGAGCGAGGGGGAATACCGCAGCTGCTGACTGTATCCGGGTGAGGATGAGCGCCGCTCCTGCCGCTCCTGAGGATGATGTCCGTTTCTCCAGCCAGAGGGATGAAAAGACAAGAATTAAAAAGGTAAAAAATTCCAGCTGCAGCCCTTGTACTGACATGAAAACAGAAAAAGGGTTAATAGCCGCAAAAATTGCCGCGATGTGAGCCGAAATTTTCATGCCCAGACGCCGTGCCAGCATCCACGTCATAGGTATTATTGAGCAGGAAAAGAACAAAGTAAGGAATCTGGAGGTTCTCTCTGAGTCGCCGAATAGAGTTTTGGCAAGCCACAGCAGCCAGATAAAAAGCGGTTCCCGGGGACCGGTGTTAAAGGGGGTTGAGATTTTAAGAAAGCGGGCGTAGTTCCAGTACCCGACGGCATCGCCTTCCAGAGGCATATTCCAGTAATTGTAAAACATCATACAGCGCAGTATTAAGCCGGCAGCGGTTATAACAGAGAGTATGGCGACAAAAGGTTTGCGCAGAATCACGCCTCTTAAGAAAAACAGCGTCAGGCAGAGCATCAGGGGAAAAAAGCATTTAAGGGGCATGGCAGGGTTTCCGGACTGTCGGAATTTTATTTCTTTGAGAACGGCATTTTGGCCTTCCAGTCTTATTGCAAAGGAGCTTAACCCGGTTATTTTGTTTTGAATATTAAAGCTTCTGTTTCTCACGGGAAGGTTTTTGCAAAGGGGTATGCGGTTTCCTTTGTCTGTCACAAGATAGACGCCTGAAGGAAATTGCATGTCAGGCAGAAAAAAAAGCTGGATTGTGGAAGGAAGGGCGCCCGGAGCTGCGAAATTCCATTGCACCCACCCCTGTTCGTTTACCCCGTTAGAAATAAGCCGCCCCGAGGCGGCTGCCGCCGTGCCCTTCGGGCAGGGCGGATTTCTAACGGGGTTTACGCCGATTACCAGGCCGCCGGCTGAAAGCCCTGCTGACCCGGCTGAAAGATTCACATGCGAAGGTTTTTGGAAATTTTGGAAATCCTCCGCGAGAGTCCAGGTCGTTTGGATGGGGTAGAAAAGATTCCCTGTAAGGCGCAAAATGGCGAAAGAAAAAGCCGTTGCAAGAGCTATAGTCTTCCAGGACAAAAAAAATTCTCCTGAAAGAGACTGAAATGTTTTTGGATTTTTCATCCGCCCGGATTGTGTTTTTAAAAAGGAAATACTATCTGCGGGCAGGGGATGACGAATTCGTCCCAGGGACTCGGTCTTTGAGCCGGCGTTTCGTAAATTGCGCCGTTTTTGCATTTGTAAACGCAGGTATTGCCTTTTAATTCCTTGAACCAGCAGAAATTCAGTTTTTCTTTATCATTCTGCGTTGATTTCAGGTTATCCGGATTCGGAATTAATTCAGAATCAGGAGGTATGATTGTGTATATAAAATTTTCCGCAATCAGATTGGCGTCTGTTTTCATTCTCTCAAGGGACCCTGCTTTCCGCAGTGCGTTGGATATGTTGTCCGCGACCGGTCTGACCAGCTTTGCAAAGAGAGAAAGATTCACCGGATGTTTTATTGAACCTGCGTCGTAAACATGCCATATTTTCCTGTTTACAAAAACAAGGGTTTCAAAAGCTTCTTTACTGGGAGGAATCGCCTCTATGGTTTGAGGATTCTGCTCAAATTCTCTCAGAACCGTTCCGTAGTATTTGGCAAATTTCTGCGGGGTGAATTCCGGGATGGACATTGTGTCAGCATGGAGCCTCCAGATTGCGCTTTCTTCAACCTTATTGAAATTTTGCCTGACGTATTCCAGTTCCGCCCTGGTTTTTGGGGACATTACGCCGATGCCCACGAGAAAATCCTCTTTGGTTCCTAATTCTATTTTGGGGTTTTCAGGAGCCGGAACGAGTTCTTTGATTGATTTTGCATCTACGGGTTTTAATTCGGAATTCAATTTGTTTTCTTCAACGCCGTTCGCAAAGCTTAAATTCGCCAGCGCCATTAAAAGAGATAATATTGCTGATTTCTTCATTTTATTTCCCTCCAGACTTTTATTTGACTTCCTGACCTATGGGCGTGCCGCAACAAGAGCTATGCTCATCAAGCGGCCTTATATAAACTGTATCACAAAATGGTGGTTTTAAACAGGTTCAAAAGACCTTTAATTTATTAAAAAGATTCCCACAAAAGTTTGGGACCTTTGGAACACGATTATCAGTAATTTATTAACAGTCCCTTAGAGAAGAATGAAAAAGAAATGTTCTATTATTGAAGAAACCATGGAGCGGAATGACCATTCTATTTTTAAATCCTCGGGAGTCGTAACTTTTTTTGCCCGGCTTATGTCGCTCTCAAAGGCAGAGTCAAGCTGGGGCACTGAATCCCTGTCAATTACGCTTACATTAAGCTCGGTATCGTATCTTTCGCCCCGGGGATGCAGGTTGTATGAGCCTATGTTTGCGTAAATGCCGTCAACAGTCATGAATTTGCCGTGCATGTTTACGTCCTGGCTTAAATATATGTTGACGCCTGTATCGTATATCTGAGCCAGGCTTCTGACTATCGGAATGACGGTGTCCTGGGCTTCTTTGTCAATGCTTTTGGACGAGTTTGTCAGAATGTTGATTTCAACGCCTCTTTTCCTTGCGTCAATGACGGCTTGTTTGACAGCTGGAATGGCGATGAAGTAGGAATTCGCGATGTTGACTCTGGAACGGGCGCCGTAAATGCCTTTTAATATGCTCAGCAGAACATAGGAATTGTCGGGCGGGTCCTGAAACACGACCGCAATTTTGGCGTTGCCCGGCTCAAAATCCCGGTTTTCCGTCTTTGAAGCGTCCACTCTGGTTAAAGCCAGAGACTCCTGGTCAATTCTGGAATTCCATGCGTTTGCGAATATTTTTTTCGTTTCAAGAACGGCCGGGCCCCAGTAGACCACGTCAAAATCCCGCCATTTCTCTCCGTCCGGGTCCTTATGGGAATAAGGATCGCCGTAATTCATTCCGCCGACAATGGCGTATTCGTCGTCCGTTATCAGCATCTTGGCGTGCCAGAAGTCCCCGCGCCTTTTCAATTCCCTGTAATATAAAATTTCAACCCCGCCGGCCGACATTATCGGGAAAACACTATGGCCATAGGAATAAGCGACTTTATAATCAGTTATTACTTTTACATCAAGTCCCTCTTTCTTTTTCTCAGCCAGTATGTTTGCGGTTTCATGCCCCGTTATGTCGTCATGAAAGGAATAAGTCGTGACATAAATATTTTTTTTGGCTTGTCTCATCAGTCTATCTTTCATCGGAAAAGCTTCAGGGCCGCCCGCAAGGAATTTAACGGAATTGTTGTCCGTAAATCTGGAATTGGTCAGTTGTTCAAATTCCGACGTGAAGCCCTGTTCCCCGAGCATGGACGGGGCGGCGCCGGTTACTGCTTGGACTGCTTTTTCTGAAATAACATTGAGAGAAGGAAGCGGATTTATCAACGTGTCCTGAATATGAGCGATAGCGGCATTAAAAGCAATGGCAACATAACCGAAAAATCTTTTTATCTTTCCCCAGAAGGATTCTTTGTGGCCTTGAGGCGGCTGGGGCGGTTGTCCGCCTTCCGGAACGACTTGCCCGGCTGCCTGGCCCGTGGAATCGCCTTGCATGGTCTGACTGGAAGGATTTGCTGATGAAGGGATATCCGTTTCATTCTGCTGTGTGTCCCCCGATACAGAAGTGTCTTTGAGCGTTAAATCTGCGGAATTGCCGGGCAGAGACAAATCCGGCTGCCCAATGCTGCTTGTTTGTTCTTCCGGCAGCTGGATATCCGGTTCTTCACACGCCTGTTTTCCGGTTCCGGAAGCCGCATCTATCAGTTGATTGACGGCTTTGCCCCTTTGCGGGCCGGATACGCAAGGAGGTTCAGCTGCGTGCAAAACAGCATAACCGAAGAACAATGCCGCCAAAAACATCTTTGTAGTTTTCATTAAGGTGGCGTTATTTAGGAATTATCACCTGCGGGCACACGATGTCTGTTTCCGCGCCTGTATTAAAGTCGCGTCTTATCGGATGTGTTATTGTTTTATCATTGGTGCATTTATACACGCACGAATCCTCGCGAATTCCGGTGAGCCGGCAGATTTTTGACGCTTTATCCTGATTCCCGAAAAAGGGAACCGGAATGTTTATCTCAAGCGTAAGATAAGTTATTGAGTATGTACGTCGCCAATTACGTCGTTGACAATATCTACTATGGACTGTTTTGTTTCAGGCATGGCTGTTTCTGTCTGCTTTATGTTGTCAAGGCTTATGTCTGAAAAGTCGGGGTCTGACGCGAAAGCAAGACAGGAAAGATTGATAACTGCAAGGGCTACTATTATTTTTTTCATTATTTTCTCCTTTTAATTTAATCTTGGGATTGTTAGTCTATCGTCTCACTTCAAAGGCCGAGTCATTTGAAAATCCTGAGGGCGCGGTTTTGGAATTGTTACTATTGGGATATAAACTGTGATTTTGGTTATCCTCTCCGTAGTTTTATCCAACTCAAAATCAACGCCTATGCTGGGATATTTTAGTATAAGTTTATCAATGGTGAATTCCACATGATCGGGCTTGCCGTAAAATCTAATAATCTCTTCCGGCGTGCCTCTTTTTACTGTTATAAATGAGCGGGTAAGATATGCCGCTTGCGATCGGATGATCACTTTCTGTATAATCCTTTTTGCACAGATAATTTCTATTCCATTATCATTTCCGCATTTTAGCCCCTTTGGGAGTTCATCGTCTACACGGACTTTTTTACCGTCTATTATTAATGTCGTACCTATATAAATTCCGGAAAGATAGGCAGTCTGAATAGATTCAATTCTTTTCGTGGTATATTCCCTGTTCGCATTATCCATTTCATGGATATTATATACCATAAAATTCATGGGACTTTATGAAAAAACAGGTAGGACTTTCGGCAGACGTGGCTCATAGATAATTATTAAAAATGCTTGTAAGCCATTTTATGATAAACCCTTTTTCCTTCACGAGTTTTTCTATTTTTATTATTGCAGCTTTACTGGGGAAGGTGGAATGAAATTAGATTTTTGTCTTAAATTTTTCGGCTAATGGCTTCATTAAAGCAAAATAATCGCTGATTCTGCCGTAAATCGCTTTAGCTACTTCTTCTTTATATGTATGAACCGTGTCATTCCTGTCGTCAGTCATTTTTAAGCATTTTACGGTTTCTTCTTCAGTCAAAAATCCGATGGAAAATATTTCCCTAAATACGCTTTTCGGGGAGTTGCAGATTTTGCCTTCTTTTTCCTGCAAATATTGTTTCAAAAATTTCCATAATGCCTCAAATGTGTATTGAAAGCGCTGAATTGCAGCGTCTCTTACAATTATTGAAAAAGACCCTTTGAGTATTTCATCCAGCGTGTTCAGCGACTTTAGCACATCAACATATCTTGATTTTAATCTTTCCATAATATTATGTTCTTAAACGCCTCTTTTTTAAAATCTTTTGAAACATATCTGAAGTCCAAGAGTTCTATCTTATAAGGAATATTTAAATTTTCAATTTTTTCTTTTAATAAAACCATTTTATTTTCGTCAAATGAGCCATATGGAAGGATGCCTATATCAACATCAGAACTTAAATAATTATCTTTTCTGGCTCTAGAGCCGAATAAAAAGATTCTTACCTTTTCACGATTCAAAAATCTCAAAACAAGGTCTTTAATTTGCTCAAGATAGTTGTTTTCCACGTTCAAATTATATATTTTTTCATTCAAAATAAAAACAGCGTCGTCTTAGCAAACGCTGTTTCTACCAATAATTTTATTATTGCGAAGCTCAGTATTGCTTTTCTGCGCTGCAGTTCAGGTTCGTGAGAGTGGTAACCTTATTTAAACATTTGGCAGGTAACTTTAGCTTTGGCTACGCATACATAATAGCTTTTCCAGCCGTTGATTTTTTCACAATTCACGACTTCGGTCTCAGGCTCTTCTTTTATGAATCCGCCGCGGGATTCGCATTTTTCAGTCGCATAGTAGCTTGCCCGCGCTTTTGCTGTTTCTTCTGCTTCATTCCTGTGTTGCGCACAGAAAAGACATGAGGACTGTGTAAATGAGCTTGAAGCGCCGCGTCCGTATTCCACTATTGGAAATTCTATCGCCTGATTTTTAATAGCATCGGCGCTTCCTTTTATAAAAGGAAGCGGTATGTTTATCTCAAGCGTAAGATAAGTTATTGAGTATGAATAGTCAAAGCCCGCTTCAGTCGCTTCAGCCGCGACTATTGACCTTTTCATGGCCTGGAATTCCTGCACCCTTCTGAGCATGGCTTCGCGCGCTCTGGATTCA
>JACQWV010000083.1 GCA_016209085.1 Elusimicrobiota bacterium | reverse complement strand
ATGCTCCTGCCAATAATCCTATCAGGCCGTTTACAAGATGATTTTTTATCTCACAGACGGAGTCTTTACTCATTTATCCTCATATCCTCATTACTGATGCCTGCGAAAGTAAGACATAACTTTTGCAGGCATCAGTAAGCTGTTTTTCATATTATAAGAAAAATTAAGTAAAATATGGTTATGTATTTTTGCGACGCGGGAATAGTCGTCAGACGCAGATGCCTGAGGGAAAGCGACAGGCTTGCCGTGATATACACCCGCCTGCACGGAAAGCTTGAGGTGAATTTTAAAAGCGCGGCTCTTGCCAGGGCAAAACTTAAAGTCTTGAGCGAGCCTCTCACATGGGGAGATTACAGATTTTACACGCGTCCGGGTTCTCCTTATCCTGTCTGCACCGGAGGCAGCACTCTTTCGGTTTTTCCCTTTTTGCGCTCCGACATGGAAAACCTCTGCATGGCTCTTCATTTTTCTGAGCTGCTTTCAAAACTTACGCCTTACAACCAGCCGAACGAGGACAAATATCTGCTTATGCTCGGCTGTCTCAAATATTTAAATGTCAGAAAAACCTCTGCATGGATAAGACCCGCTTTTATTTTGCGGCTTATGGAAACAGCTGGTTTCGGTTACAAAAACACGTTCGTAGGCATTAAGGCCGATATATGGGATACTCTGCATGCAGGCGCGTGGGAAGAGGTGGATTCTCTGCCTGAAAATCCTCCTGTTTTTAACAGCCTCAATGCCATAATAGACGAATTTCTGGCAGAACACATTCCGGGAGCAGTAAAAACAGAAAAAATAGTTGCATTATCAATACCAGCCTGATGTTGTGTGGAAGACAGGCGGTTGAGGATTACATGTATTTTCAGGACGTAATAGCCAATCTTAACAAGTACTGGGCCCGCAAGGGCTGTCTGATAATCCAGCCGTATGACATTGAAAAAGGCGCGGGAACTTTCAATCCGGCCACTTTTTTCGGGGTTTTGACTTCAAAGCCTGTCAAAGTAACCTACGTTGAGCCTTCACGAAGGCCTGCCGACGCTCGCTTCGGGGAAAACCCGAACCGTTTAGGCAAATATTACCAGTATCAGGTGATAATAAAACCGCCCATGAAAGACATCCAGCAAAAATATTTGAACTCTCTCAAAGCCATCGGGGTAAATTACGAGGAACACGACGTCCGCTGGATAGAGGATGACTGGGAATCCCCCACCCTCGGAGCTTCGGGAATAGGCTGGGAGGTGTGGCTTGACGGGATGGAAATCACGCAGTTTACTTATTTCCAGCAGATGGCCTCGTTTGAGCTTGAGCCCATAAGCGTTGAGATAACCTACGGGCTGGAAAGGCTGGCCATGTTTTCGCAGAAGAGAAAAAGCGTTTTTGAAGTCATGTGGAACGGGGAAACTTCTTACGGCGAAATTCACAGGAAGCAGGAAGAGCAGTTCTCCCGCTACAATTTTGAGGCGGCAGACGTCTATTCCCTGAGAAAAAATTTTGAGGATTGGGAAAAAGAAGCCGTGTGTCTCGTGAAAAAAAATCTTTATCTTCCTGCTTACGACATGACCATGAAATGCTCGCATGCGTTCAATCTTTTAGACGCGCGCGGCGCCGTGTCTGCCTCGGAAAGGGTGGCTCTCATAAAAAGGGTTCGCGACCTTGCGAAATTGTGCGCAACCGCTTATGTCAAAGAGAATGAAGCAGATGATAAGGTGATAAGGTGATAAGGGAATGGAAAAAAGAGATGCATTGCTTGAAATAAGAATAGAAAACATACCGGCCAGATTCATAACTTCGGCTGAGGAACAGCTTGTAAAATATGCGATAGAGTTGCTCGCGAGCCTGGACTTGAAAGCTGAAGATATAAGAGCTTACGGAACTTACAAGAGGCTTGTTCTTTACGTAAAAGGCCTGCCGCCTAAAACCGGGGAAAAAACGGAAAAAATCTACGGTCCTTCGGCCTCTGTCTGGAAAAATCCGGACGGAAGTTTTACGCCCCAGAGCGCCGGATTTGCCGGGAAGCACGGCGCGTCTCCGGATAAATTGATGATTGACCCTGCCGTGAAAGGCGGGACGCTTTATCTTGAAAAGAAAACCGCTGCAAAAGCTTCCTTGAAAGTTCTTGCCGAGATTTTCCCCCTGATAATTTCAAAATTGTCTTTTCCGAAAAACATGGTATGGGAGACTTCTAAATTCCGTTTTGCAAGGCCCATAAGAAGCATAACGGCTCTTTACGGGGACAGGCCGGTTAATTTTTTAATTGCCGGAGTTAAATCTTCCAGAAAAACGGTCGGTTTGAGCGCCAGGGGCTCAAAGGAACTAACAATACGCTCGGCTGAAAAATATTTTACCGTTCTTGAAAACGCAAACGTGCTCGTTGACGACGATAAGAGAAGGAAGACGCTTTTATCTGAGATTGAAGCAGCCTCAAAAAGAATGAAGCTGGAAGCGGAGAAGGATGAGGAACTCATAAAGGAAAACCTGTATCTCGTGGAATACCCGGTCTGCGTCGCGGGCGGCTTTTCCCATGAATTTCTTTCCCTCCCCGCGGAGCTCGTTCATCTCGTCATGAAAAAACAGCTGAAGTTTTTCTCTTTTGCGGATTCGGCGGGAAAACTTCAGCCTTATTTTCTCGGCGTGCGCGACGGGGTTTCCAGGGGCCAAAGAAACGTTGAAGAGGGTTTTAAAAACGTGCTTGAGGCAAGATTCAAAGATGCGGTTTTCTTTTACAAGAAAGACCTGCAGACTCCTCTGGATGAAATGGCCGGGAAATTAAAGAGGATAATGTTTCACGAGAAGCTGGGAAACATGATAGATAAAACCGCAAGGGTGGCGAAAATTGCGCTGTGGCTGGTTGAAAATTCCGGCCTGAAATGTTCCGGGGAGGCGGTTGAAAAATCCGCTTCTCTGGTTTATGCCGATCTTTCAAGCGAACTCGTGCGGGAATTTACCGAATTGCAGGGAATAATGGGATATTATTACGCGGTCAATTCCAATCTGGCAGAGAACAATGCGCGGGTTTTAAGAGAATTTTATCTGCCTGTTTCAGCCAAATCGGAGATCCCGTCCACCCATGAAAGCTCTATAGTGTCCCTTGCCGGAAAAATTGACACGCTGGCCGGCGATTTTGCCGTCGGGATAGTACCCACGGGCAGCGAAGATCCGCACGGCCTGAGACGCCAGGCGCTGGGAGCGGCGAGAATAATTCTGGAGCGTTCGATGGAAATTCCGTTGAAAAATGCCGTTGAATATTCTTTGTCAATGCTGCCTGAACCCGTCCTTAAAGACCTCAAAATTCCCTCAGCCGCCTGTCAGGTTCTGGATTTTATCTGGCAGAGAGCAGAGACTTTGCTTACTGAACAGGGATTTCTCTTTGACGAGATTAGAGCCGTGAAAGAGCATTTTATGAAAACGGGAAACATTGCGGACTGCGCCAAGCGGGTGAAAGATCTGCATTCTGCAAGAAAAAATCCCGATTTTGAAGCGATAACTCTTTCTTTTAAAAGGGCGAAAAACATACTCAGGCAGGCGGGGATTAATTTAAAAATGGAAAATCCAGATGAAGCGATTTTTGAAAAAGACGAGGAAAAACGGCTTTATCGGGCGATAACGGAAATGTCGGTAAAGCTCAAAAACCATGTTTCAATCAGGGATTACGAAAAGGGGCTTTCTGAAATTCTGTCAATAAAACCGTGTCTTGATAGTTTTTTTGACAATGTGATGGTGATGGTTGAAGACAAAAGAATCAGGGAAAACAGGCTCAGGATTGTAAATTCCATGGTCAGGCTGTTTGAGGAAGTGGCTGATCTTTCCCAGATACAGCAGTAATAACGGCAGTGAATAGTGGATAGTGAATAGGGAATAGCGAAGAGCATGAGCAAGCAATATAAATCCAAGAGGATAGAACAAAACTGGTTACTGCTGTTTATGCTGGGAGCTGGTCAATGGAAAAAGTTGATTTTTGCCAGACGGGAGAGTATCTTTCCATAACGGTTGATGCAAACGACCGTCCTCATATTTCGTATCTGGACGTGCTGAACAGGGACCTGAAATACGCGAAACGGAACAGCGCCACCGGCGCCCCAGGTGCCGTGAGCTATGCGAACGGCTGGACCGGCGTTTCCTGGTCAACGGAAACAGTTGACTCAGAAGGGGATGTGGGCGGGTTCACTTCAATAGCAGTTGATTCAGAGGGGAATCCTCATATTTCCTATTATGATTCCACGAACGATTCTTTAAAATACGCGAAATGGCACGGGAATTCATGGTTAATAAGCGCCGTTGATTCATACGGCAAAGCAGGATGGGACACTTCAATAGCCCTTGATTCGCAGGACCTGCCTCATATTTCTTACAGGAACTGGACGAATTATGATTTAAAATACGCGAAATGGACGGGCGCTTCATGGTCAACGCAGACGGTTGATTCCGAAGGGGATGTGGGCAGGTTTACTTCAATAGCGGTTGATTCTGCCGGTAATCCGCATATCTCTTATTACGATTCCACGAATGACGATTTAAAATACGCGAAACGGACAGGAGATTCCTGGTCAATTCAGGTTGTGGATTCTGAAGGCGATACGGGTTATTATACTTCAATGGCTCTTGATTCAAATGGAAATCCGCATATTGTTTACTGGGATTCCACCAATGACGATTTAAAGTATGCGGAATGGACGGGGAATTCGTGGTCAACCGAAACGGTTGACTCGGGAGGATTCTCAGGTTCTTATGCTTCAATATCCGTTGATTCCAAAGGAAATCCGCACGCGGTTTATTCCGTTGTTCCTTACTTTTACATTTCTTCGCGCGATTGGGACAGGGCAAACGGAGATCTTAAATATGCCCAGCGGAACAGCGGCTCTGCCGCCACAGGTGCCGGAGACAGTGACGACGGCCGGACAGGCGGCGCATGGCAGATAAGTACGATTGATTCTGAAGACGACGCCGGAAAATACGCCGCAATAACTCTGGATTCCAAATCCGGCATACACGTCGCTTACAGCGCTGATGAGGGCGATTGTCTTGTTCTTAAATACGTAAGCCTGAAAAACTCTCCTCCGCTTCTCTCCTGGCCCCAGGAGCCCGGTTATGTATCCGACGGAGTGAATCCGGATGCGGGCAAGCCGAACGACGTATTCTATTTCAGGATTAATTATTATGACGCGGACAATGACAGGCCGAAAACAGGCTATCCGAAATTCAGAGTCAGAAAAGACGGGGTTGAAATGCAGGGCAGTCCTTTTGCGATGACTGAAGCGTCCGCATCAGGCGGAGCCTCATACAGCGCCGGCAAAACGTATATGTACGCTAAATTACTTGACAACGGCAGTTATGAGTATTCATTTGAAGCCTATGACGCGAACGACTCTTTTGCCTCAGCCGGGTGGTTTTCCGGGCCTTCGGTTTCCACTTCGCCGCCTTTGGCCCAGGAAGTTGACATATATCCGGGTGTGTTCAACCCTGACAAGGATGAAAAGACCAGTATTTCTTTTAACGCAAGCCTGCCCGGTGAAACCACGATTGCGGTATATCAGGTTTCAGGCAAAAAGGTCGCAGAGCTTTTCAGCGGCCAGAGCGTTTCAGGAATAAACACGGCTGTCTGGAACGGCATGGATTCCGGCGGCAGCATGGTAGACAGCGGAGTATATTTGATAAGAATCGACGGCCCGGGAATAAGTTACGAGAAAAAAGTCGTGGTGATAAAATAGGGTATTGGGTTTGTTAGCGGAAGCCGAATTTAAAAAGGAAATCCGCCGAATAGCGTCCCTCGCTTGAATTTTTCCCTTCAAGACTGAAGCGTTTTGATATAGAGTATTCGGCGTTGATTCTTTTTTCTCCCTTGGGGCCCAGAGTCTGGCCGTAGCTGATGAAAAGGTCAGGCGTCAGGTATCTTCCCACCGTTATGTCCGGCTTTCTTTCCTGCGTAAGTTTCATGCTCAAAACGTCCAGCTCAAGCGCTTCCATCACTTTCCCGCCGGCTTTTGCGGAAAGATATCCTGTCAGCATTTGCTGAGCCGCAAGATTCGCAGAGGTTTTGTCTCCTGATTCTGTTGCGTCTTTTGTTTCATAGAGCTTGTAAAGGGGCTGCCCAGTCACAAGCAGGGATATGATGTCTCTCTGTTCCATTGAGGGTTCCGAGCTTAATCTGGATTTGAGATATTTTGCAGTCCCCTCCGCTTCAAAATTTATTACGACAGAATTCGGCTTGTCATCATAAGAAGCCAGCAGATAAATTTTAGGATCTTCCGGTATCTGGCCGGTAAAAGAAATTTTTGCGCTTTTCACGTCAAAATTTTTTCCAAGGTACGAGTAATATCCCCTTATGCTCTCTGCTTCTCCAAGGAGTCTGATAGGTTCGTTGGGATTTTTTTTGAGTATGACCTGTCCCATGGCTTCAATGGAGCCTGTTCCGCCGCGGTACCAGGCGTTGCGCTCAAGCCGGGCGGTTATGTTCATGGAATCGGAACCCGGATGAGTCGTTTTTACGGCCTTAGAAGTCTCGTCGTATTTCTCCTGAAAAAATTCCAGCCTGGATAATTTAATCGCGCCTGTGAATTCCGGCGCTCGCCATGTCCCGCGCAAGAATATGTCGGCTTTTTCAGCCGTTCCCGCGAGCCACTCCGGAATTCCGAAACCGGCGTTTGAAATTCTGAATTCAAGCTCAGGTCCTGAAGCTTTCAAAATGCCCTTCAGTGTCAGGCTTGTTTTGCGGTTTCCCCCGTTCCCGGACGCTTGTATACCGTCCGGGCCGCTTTCCAGATTTACGTTCACGTTGTCAAAGCCGAGTCCGAGAGAAGAAAGTTTTATTTTAGGACATGAGATGTTAGCCCCTCCTGTTATGGAAAATCCGTCTTTGTCAGAGATTATTTTTAAATCCGAATTCAGAAAAATCTGTTCCGTGCCGAGATATGGGGCGAGATATCTCAAAAAGCTTATGTCCGTGTTGGAAGACACTATAGTTATGCCGTAATCTTTAATTTCTTTCCAAGACCGGACAAAAGCCATTTCAAAGCCTGCCTTGAGATTTCCTCCAGGCGTTTCAATTAATATGTCTTTTGACGATATGTTCCGGTCCGAAAAGTCAGTTACCGCGCTGATTTTTCCGGTTTTAACTCCGTTGACAAGCAATTCATGGGAAGAAAAAATCAATTTGCCGGCCCCCCTGACAAATTGCATGTCTGCATTAAAACGTCCTTGAATATCAATCCCTGACGGAATCAGACTGTTTAATGGCGAGATATCCGCGTTCATAGCGTTGAAATGCAATTCTTCCATTTGCCCGTCATGATATTTCAGGTCTGCTTTATAGGACTCTACTCCACGTGAAAGGTCAAATCCGGAAATCTCCGCTCCGTCACGAGAAACGGCAAGAGTGAAGGGCTGTTGAAGATTTATGCCGCCGTATACGCTTTCCGCCAGTTCCGTAAACTCTACTGTCCAGCTGTTTTTTGTCAGAATCCCAGCGCCGTTTAATTCATAATTCCTCCCGTACGTTTGAACTTTTGTTTTTACGGAATGAAAGGCAGGTTTGCCTTGGATAATAAACATGAATTTTTCCGCCCGGATGCCGTTCATTTCAATGTCCGTCATCTCTGCCTTTAATTTTGCTTCCATTTGGTCCGGTTCCCCGGATATGTCAGCCGTAAAAGCATAGGAAGATATTGTCAGCCCGCCGGATATTTTATCGTCCGCCGTGATTTTCCCGCGTGAGGACATTTCAGCGGCAAGAAATTTGTCTTTTATGCGATAGGAGGAATTCGCTTTAAAAAGCATTTGTTTTCCGGAAACGTCCATCTCTGAGAAAACGGACCCGCCGGAAATCTCTATTCCGCTTTTTATTTTCAGTCCTCCCGAAGTTTCGGCTTTAAATAGTCCTTTGGCTTTTGCCGTTTGGGCGGAGAAGCCGGCTCCTTCAACTGCAATCCGCCCGGTCAGGGCTCCAAAAGGTTTGAGTTTTTTCAATATTTTTTCCGTTTTCAGACCGGTAAAATCCAATTCCGTTTTCCATCGTTCACTTGGCAGAAATCTGCATGAGAAATCAGCTGTTCCTTCGTAAATATGCGCGTTGCCTGAGATTTTTATCCCTGCATTTGAAACTTCGGCGGAGAAATCGGCAGACATTGGTTTTTCGCTGTTTGCCGGAAGTATCTGTCCCGTCAGGAGGCAGCCGGTTTCGGCGCAGTTTCCCTGGCCGGACAGGGCAAATCCAGCATATTCGGTTTGAAAGCTTTTTATTATCGCGGCATTGGTTTTCAGGGAGATCTCAATGCCGGTATTTTTTAGCCCGTAGATACGGCCGCCAGCGTCAAGATATTCTATAGCTGCCCCGGATATGTCCGCATTTTTTATCGGCAGGTTCAAAAGCAGGCTGGTATTAATGCGCCCGGGCCGGCCGGTTTTTCCCGGCGAGGAGAGCTTTATCAGGGGTTTTTCAGCGGTTATTTCCAGAAAGCCGGCGTCTTTGAGCAGGGAGCGCCACAGGGGACGGACTTCAGAGGAAGGGATGTTTATTTGAACGTCTTTTCCGCCGAAATAAAGATTTTTTATGGAAAAACCGGAAAGGGCGTTGCCGGAAATTTCTTCAATAGACGCTTTGTCTGAAAAAGGCGCGACTATTTTTAACGCAAGGAATTTCAGTATTTTGGCCTGAAAAATCCACGCGGACAAAAGGAAAATACCGGCAGTTAAAACAACCGCTGCTAAGAACAATCTGCCCTTTTTTGAGATAATCTGCATCTAAAAAATCTCTCCGAGCGTTATGTGCAGACGCCAGGGATCCGCCTCTTCCTGTTCATCCGGATTCAACTTCCAGCCCAAATCAACCCTGAGAGGTCCCACGGGTGTCGCATATCTCAATCCGATTCCCCCTCCGTATTTCCATTTTGACAAGCTGATTCCGGACGTGCGTTCAGCCGTCTGGCCGCCGTCAGCAAATACTGCTCCGCGCAGTTTTTTGTAAATAGGATATCTTAACTCCGTGTTTGACACCGAGATGACTTTTCCCCCCATGGGACTGCCTTTAGAGTCCGCCGGTCCTACGCTTCTTTCAGCGTATCCCCTTATGGAATTCGCGCCTCCGGCAAAAAATTTTTCAAAAATCGGCACGTCCCGGCTCGGAGCCGTTTCCCGCACGAATCCTCCTTTTGCCGCCCCTGCCATTGAAAGCCAGCTGAAAATTCTGAAATAAGCCGTCAATGACAGGTGGGTTTTGTAAAAGTTTATGTCCCCGCCCCATAGTCCTCCTGAACGCTCAATAAGGAACTCTAAGCGCTGTCCTTTTGCCGGATAAAAAGGGTGGTCGGTAGTGTCCATGTTCAGGACCATTGAGACCGCCCTGGTCCTGGAGCGTCCCGGAGTTTCTTTTGAAATTTCAGGAGAGACATTGTATATCAGGTTTCTCTGGAGCCGGTATTTGAGGTTTCCCTGTATTTCGGAAGTCAGTTTCCGGCCTAATCCGAGAGCTCCTTTGACTGCTTCCATTTCGTATCCCTCCCTGAATTCCCTGCGCCAGGAGCCGGAATTGCTGAATTCGGTTTTTGTAGCCCAGAAGTGCCTGTTTAAAAATTCCGCTTTATACTCAAGCCATATCCTTGACCACAGGCCTGTTGTTTCCATTTTATATCCGCGGCTGAAAAAATTATTGTGCGTCAATACCATGGATAACCGCTCCTGTTCCTCTGAGCCGTAGCCCACGCCTCCTTTTACCCATTTCAGGGTTTTTTCTTTGGCAACGAGCAGCACGTCCACCTGCCGGAGCGGCGTGGTTGAAGTTTTTACGCTTAATTCTTCAAACCATCCCAGAGAATGCAGGCGGGAAAGGGAAGACATTATTTTTGAATAATTGTAAGGTTCGTCTTTCGCGTAATCCAGTTCCCTGGAAACAATTTTTGACCTGAGTTTTTCAAGGCCGGCAAATTCAGTGGATCCGAATCTGAATCTTTCCCCCTCTTCCATGGCTACATTAATAGCTGCGGAACTGCCGCTTACGGTTGTTTCAACCCGGCCTTGCGCGTTCATGTAGCCGCGGCTGTGATAATAAGAGATTATAATATCCAGACAGACGTCAGCTAATTCGGGTTTGTATAAATCGCCGTTTTTAACCGGCAGAATGCGCTCAAATTCAGACTTCTCAATGCCTGCGGTTCCAGTGAACGCGATGGTGGAAATAATTACCTGCCCGGGGCTTTCAGGAAGCGTCTGTGCAAAACCCGATAGCGGCCAGAGAAAACAAATCGCAATCCCGGGAAAAAATGTTTTTTTCATACGATAATACTGAGCTTCTGCGAAGCTCAGTAAGTCTATTTTACTTTTTTTTCGCCTTTATTGAGTGTTGCATAAATAATGCAACACTCAATAGCTTAAAATTTAAGAATTGCCTCATTTTTCGTAATTAAGGTAAAATCTTATTTTAAGGGTCCAGAATATTTTTTCATTCTGGAGGACTTTCAGGGTGGTCGGGCCGCCATCCGGATTAAACTGCCGGAAGGCGGATTTTTATTAGGAATCCTTAAATACATTTTTAAATTAGACATTTTTTAGAAACAGGCTTATGTCCTACTGGACTATTGTAAGCTGGTGGTGCATTTATGAAGTCATGCAAATTGCTTCTGCCCGTGATTCTCTTTTTGCTCTTTGGCTGTTTTAGAAAGGAAAGGAATGTTGTTTTCAGCGCGGGCGGGGCGCCGAACGAAATAGAATTCTGGGAAACGATATTGAAAGATTTTGAAAAGGAATCCGGGATACAAGTTTCAATTTTAAGACAGCCCACAGATTCTGATTTGCGGCGTCAGAGCATTCTGGTGCCTCTCAAGGCCGGAAAAGAAGATCCCGACGTTTTTCTGATGGACATTGCGTGGATTTCCCAGTTCGCAAGCGCAGACTGGCTTGAAGACCTTGCCCCGGCTGTTGAAAAAGACAAATTCGACCTCAGCGTCCTGTGGCCGAATATTCTGGATTTCGCGGATAGATTTAATGGGAAACTGGCGGCTTTGCCCGTATATGTTGACGCGGGATTGTTGTATTACAGAGCAGATCTTTTGAAAAAATACGGTTTCAAAAGTCCTCCTGGCACATGGGAGGAACTTGTAAGTTATTCCATAAAGATTCAGAATGATGTCAGGAAAACGAAACCCGATTTTTTCGGTTTTGTGTGGCAGGGTTCCCAGTATGAAGGGCTTATCTGCAATTTTCTTGAATTCGCCGGCTCAAACAACGGCGGGCTCAAGATAAACGATTCCGGCATAAAAATCAATACAAAGGAAAACCTTGAAGCCCTGAAATTCATGACGGATTTGATTCATAAGACAAAGATTTCCCCCCCGAACACTTTCACTGAAATGAAGGAAGAGGAAGTTAGAATGTTTTTCCAGCAGGGGAACGCGTTGTTTGAGCGGAACTGGCCTTATGCCTGGGGTCTGCACAGTCAGGAGGGCTCGCCCGTGAAAGGCAGAGTGGGAATAGCCCCTTTGCCGCGGTTTAAAAAAGGGAAAAGCGTTTCTACCCTTGGAGGGTGGCATATCGCAATTTCAAAATACTCGGACAGGAAGGAAGACGCATGGAAATTCGTAAAATTTATTGTTTCAAAAGAGACGCAGAAACTTCTTTCAATGAAATTAGGGTGGAATCCTTCCAGAATGGACGTTTACAAAGACAAAAACGTTCTTTCGGTTCATCCTCATTTTGCGGAGTTGGGAAAAATCTTTACCAATGCCATGCCCCGGCCCAACCTGCCTTATTATACGCAGGTCTCCGAATTGATGCAGAAAAGCATTAACGCCGTGATATCCGGCAAAAAAGAACCGGAGGAAGCGCTTGCCGGACTTGAAAAAGACATTGAGAAACTCTCAGCAAGATACAAATAGTTAAAAGTAATTGAAAATTATGAAATTTAAAGTATCGGAAGAATTGAAGCCGTATTTATTCATACTACCTCTTGCTGCCTT
>JACQWV010000106.1 GCA_016209085.1 Elusimicrobiota bacterium | reverse complement strand
GGACAGGATAGGCAATGTTATAGTTTCAACTCATATAGTTGACGGCAGCATCCTGGGCCAGGATATAGCGGCCGATTCCATTGGAACGGCCCATATTCTGGACGGCTCGCTCACCAGGGCGAAACTGGCCCAGGACGGCTGTACCGCGAACCAGGTGCTCAAATGGAACGGGGCACAGTGGGTCTGCTCCGACCTGTCAGGAATACTGGAAACCGATCCCTGGTCAATACATCTCCAGGACACTCTGCAAACCGGGGCCACGTTCTATGTCTCTTCCGGCACCGCCAATTATTTTACCGTCAACAACTCTCTTACGGTTGACGCGTTATTATAGAGGGAAAGGTCGGCATAGGGACCGACAGTCCCGCGGCGAAAATGGAGGTATCGGGCGGCGTTAATCCGGGGGATTATATAGTAATCTATAAATCGGGCAATTCGGTCTCAGCCTGGCTGAGGAAAAAGTAGGGGACAGCGGCCAGGGGTCAGTGGTCAGAGGCGGGGGTAGAAAAGAAAAGGAAGCGGACATCCCCCTTGAGGATAATTCCCCCTTTTTAGTAAAGGGGGATTGAGGGGGATTTGAGTAAACGGGGAGGTTGGTCGCTTTTATGACTTATGCAATTATCAATGGAACAGATTTAAGTTCTCGCTTGAGGGGGTCCAATACCAACCCCAGAGATTTAAGCGTGAATGCCCCTAATAATATACTATCGCCTTTTTCTCCAAAAATCACATCGGCTCCGCCGATTTTGCCCTGGAATTTGAATAAAGCAATGCCTTTTTTCCGTTTAATTTTTTCACCGTTGGCCAGTGTGAAAATCTCTTTAGATACCGGCTTAATTCCAAGTTTTTTTAGAATTTTGTCCGGCACAACAGAATATATCGCTCCCGAATCAACCAAAAATTCCAAAACAACGGTTTTTTTGGGTTTACCAGGATTTCCGACTTCCATTTTAACAGTGTATGTAGTTGCAAAGCTTGCTTTGCGTTTGTTAGTTGTGGTCCCCATAGCGTTATTATACTAAATTTTATAAATTTTAATGTCTTTCATGGGGTAATGTTTATGGTTAAAAGTGAAAAGTTCGGCGTTATTCAGGCTTGCGGCGGCAGCCACAAGCGCGTCGGCTATTTCCGTGCCGTGGCTTTCCTGGTATTGCTTGAGATAACGCCCCGCAGTTTCTCCAGTCTCATCGGTAATATCAAACGAGAGGCAGTCGGAGAAAAAAGCCTTTACCAGCTCTTCCTCGCCTTCGCGCATGCCGTGGTATATTTCAGCCTTTGCTATCGGGGTGTAGTAAATCTGGTGTCCGGATTCTTCAAGGGCGCGAAGCTCATCTTTCACCCGCTGGTCGCGGCGGAGCACGGCTATGATTACATCGGAGTCCAGGAGGATTTTAGTCACGGCGCAGCCTTTTGGAGCGGCTGTCTCTGCGAAGCATGCGGATATAGGTATTGGTATCCGGTAGATCTTTTCGGTCGGCCCAAAGTCCGAATATCGAATCAACCGCCTGCGCGAAATTACTGTGTTTTCCCCGGATATAGAAGCGGTCAAGCGCGGTCCGTATCAGGTCCGACATGGACTGGTGTGTGCGAAAGCTTAAGGCGTGCAGCATTTTCCACTGTTCAGTTGAAAGGTATATCTGCGTTCGTTTCATGATGTATAGTATACATCACATTTATGGGGTTGTCAAGGATAACGTAACTGCTCAAGAGTAGTTACAAAGGGGTAATATATGGGTCTGATAAAATTCTGGGTATCCTCCGGTGGCAGCGCCTATTCAGGCGCGTCCTTCCGCTTCGCCGTTTGTTTTTCTCTATTCGCTATCTCTCTATTCGCTATCTCGCTGCCGCTAGCCGCCCAGACCGAACTCGGCTCCGAGGACGATCTGACCATTCTCGGCGCCAACGGCAGCCAGACGGACCCCGATGTGGAAATAAAAGGCTTTTCAGTATTCGGCGCCACGCAATCGGCCCCCGCCCTGTGGATTCCGGCGGCGCCAGGCAACATATTCGTTAACGGATATGTGCAGGTGTCCAGCGGCATGTATGTCGCGGGAAGTTCCACCTTCACCGCGGGCTTATATGTTACGGATATTTCCAGCTTCGCGGCTGGTCCCGGCAGCATATACATCAAGGACGGCGCAGCCGGCCAGGTGCTTAAAAAAGTGGCCGGCGGCGGCATGGTGTGGGGGAACGACGACGCCGGGGTGAGCGGCACCGGCACACAATACCGCATACCGATGTGGAACAGCGACACCGTGCTGACCAATTCGGTTATGAACCAGGACGGCGGCTTAAACAGCATCACCCTGCTAGCCTCTTCCATGACCATTCAGGGCAGCGCTTTCAGCGTGGGCGGCTCCACGCTGGTGGTTAAGGATGGCAACGTCGGCATCGGGACGACGAAGCCGGGAGCAAAATTGCACGCTGTAGAAACAAGCGGCAGCAATTCATATATTTTTATCGCATCCACGGCAACGGATTCAGCGTCGTATAAAGTGGTGGTTTCAACAGCCGGCAGCGTCGGCATCGGGATAACGGATCCGACGGGACTATTTCAGGTCGGCGGCGGAACAATGACGGCGCTTTTAAACGGAAGGGTTGGAATTGGAACGGTAAACCCGGGCGCTATTAATCATATTCAGGCAGCAGTTCCCAATACTTACACAATGGTTGTTTCAACAGGCGCCGCCGCGAGCCAGTACATTATTTCAGTTTCATCAATTGGCGTTACAGATATAAAAAATCTCGTAATAGAAAACAGAACAAGCGACCCCCCGACCTGAAGAAAGGATAAAGGATTAGGGATAAAGGCTAAAGGCCGGAATAATCTCTTTGTTTTTCCTTTATCCTTCAGCCTTCATCCTTTAGCCTTTTTTAGGTCGGGGTAACCTTGGGGAAAGAGGGAGTTTGAGGGGGAAAGAAATTTCTCCCTCATCTCCCTGCCTGCCGCCTGCCGGCAGGCAGGGCAGGCAGGCGGCAAGGTGTTGAAGAAAACCCCGTGCCGGGTAGGATAAAATGTTGTCGGACAACATTTTATTTTTTAGAAAGGTTGAACTATTACAATATTAAATACAGATTAATCAGGGTTATGCCCCCTTTTTAGGAGGAGTATGTATGAATAATTCAAAAGAGCGGTTTGCCTCTAATCGGTTTGCTTCTAAATATATTATTATCACATTGTTTTTTACCGGAGCCGCGATAATGGTTCTGGAGATTTTGGGGGCGAGAATTATCGGGCCGTATTACGGAGTTGACCTTTATGTCTGGACGTCTTTAATCACCGTCACATTGATTTCTTTGTCTATCGGCTACTGGTCCGGCGGAAAAATCGCGGACAAAAGACCGGAAATTGACCTGCTTTATCTCTTTATATTCTTGGCCGGAATTTTCATGTTCCTGATTCCCTCAATTTCCGGGCCTGTTTTGAAGCTCTCAAGAATATTCGGAGTAAGAGGAGGCGCATTATTAAGTTCCTGTATTCTGTTCATGATTCCCTTAATTTTTCTCGGCATGGTAACTCCTTTTTCGGTGAAACTTATAACCCGTGAACTAAAATCTTTAGGCGCCACTGCCGGGAAATTGTATGCGATATCAACTTTTGGAAGTTTTTTGGGAACGCTTCTTTGCGGATTTATCCTTATTCCGAATGCCGGCATAAAAAAAATAATTTACTGGCAGGCGATTGTATTGATTCTTTTTTGGGCTGGCTGGAAATTATTGAGCAGGAAGGGCCAAAAAACTCTGATTGCCGCGCCTTTTCTCGTTATAGCGGCCGCATTTGGTTCCGAAAGGGCGGTTGAGGCGATAAAATATAAAGCCCAGAGTTTATACGGGGAAATAAAAGTTGCTGATATAAAAGAACAGAGATGGCTTTTGATTGACGGAACGAGTCATACTGTCATACACAAAAACATGGGGGAGTCGTTATTCGAATATTTTTATTATTTTGAAATAATGCCGCTTCTGTCTCTTTCACGGGAGCAGGAGGCAAAGCAAGCTTTGCGGCTACAACGGATACAATCGGAGGCGGCAAATGAACCGGCTGCCGGCAAAGCAAGCTTTGCGGCTACAGGCAGGCGGCTTCTCCTTCTGGGTCTTGGAGGGGGAGCGGTCGCGAAAGCCTTTTCTGAATACGGGATAAAAGTTGACGCGGTCGAAATAGATCCAAAGGTCGCGGAGGCGTCAAAAAAATATTTTAACGCGGGCAAGTACGCGGAAAACATATATCTGGGAGACGCAAGGGAATATTTAACCAAATACTTAACCATGGAAAATGCAAATGTGTCCACAAATGTAGTTGCAGACCTTGGTCTGCCTAATAATGTAGCTGCAGAGCGAAGCTCTGCAACTAAATATGATTTTGTCGTGCTTGACGCGTTTTCATCCGCGGGGCATCCGTTTCATCTTTACACGATTGAAAACTTTAAGGAAATAAAAAAAATATTAAAAGAAGATGGAATTTTCGGTTTAAACTCGCTCGGTTCTTATGAAGGAAAAAATTCCCGCGTATGGAAATCCGTGTATAAGACGTTAAAGGAGGCGTTTGGTTATGTCAGGGTTTTTCCGGTAAAAATCGGAACAGAGGCGGGCCCGACGATATTTATCGCTTCAAAGAGAGATATTTTTACTCAGGTTGACGCAAAACTCTCAAGAAATAAAACGACAAAAAAGTTTATAGAAAAAATGCTTGACAATGAAGTTATCACGGTCAGCGACGCACAAAATGCGATTGTCCTGACCGATGACTACAACCCTTTGGAACTATGGGATTTAGACACGACTGCAAGCACAAGGAAATTACTTTTTGAGGTTTTCGGCGATGAGATACTTTTTGATTAAAAATTTTTGCGGCAAAAATTTTTACCATACCCCGCCCCTTAGGGCGGGGTAACCTTGGGGCAAAGGGGAGTTTGAGGGGGAAAGAAATTTCCCCCTCATCCTGTTGGATACAGTTGAATTGTGTCGCTTCGCTCCACCCCGGCAAGGTGTTGAAGAAAACCCCGTGCCAGGTAGGATAAAATGTTGTCGGACAACATTTTATTGTCTGTTGAAAATGTATGAATGTAAAATGTAGTTGTAGCCGCAGAGCGAAGCTCTGCCGGAAAATTTATGGAATATAGAAAAAATATCCGGTTAAAAAATTATAATTATAGGGCAAATGGTTATTATTTTGTGACAATCTGCTGTAGCTGCAGAGCGCAGTTCTGCCCTAAATATAGCGAAATAATTGAAAACCATCTGCGTAATTTTAATAAGTATGCGGGTGTCAGGTTGGATTATTACAAATTAATGCCTAATCATCTGCATTTTATTTTGATTTTAGAAGAGGCAAAGCTAGCGCTTTGCCGCTACATTCAAAATTTTAAATCAAAGACAACGCTTGAAATAAAGAAAAATGGTTTTATCGGAAAAAGATTTTGGCAGCCGAATTATTACGAGCATATTATCAAAAATGAAAATGCATTGTATAAAATCAGAGAGTATATCCAGAATAATCCGTTTGCTGAAAAATTAGATTGGGTTAAATTAGAGGAATAATGTATACAATTAAAGCAAAGCTGACGCTTTGCGGCTACAATTATGCGAATTAGAATTTATTTAATTTTGGGATTTTTGCTGATATTGTGCGCGCCGGAATTTCTTTTTGCCGCCGCGCCGGCCATAACCTGCACGCTTGAAACAAACGATTATGGCGGCGATGTTGAGGAAATAATGACTTATGAGCCGGCTGCGAAAATAAAGATGGCAGTTGGCGCCGGGACCACGGGAAGCCTTACCGAGTTTAAAATAGAAAATACAGGCACTGTTCCGACTTCAAAAATTTCAAAAGTAGCGGTCTGGATACGGACGGCAAACCCCGTTTCCTGGACAGGCGGGACCGCTGAAACGCTTTTCGGCACGGCAAGTGCATGGGTCGGTTCAACAATAACTGTTTCAGGAACTTTTACCGTAGACGACGCTAATGGAGGCACTCAATGGATCTATGTCACTTATAATCTCGCTTCCGGACTGACCCCCGGAACAAGCGTCGCCTTGAGATTAAATGCCGCCGCAATAACATACAGCGGCACCAACAGCACGGTTTACCCGCTTACAAGTTCCACAAGACCTGTTGTTTCGGCTTCTGTCATGTCCTTGCCTTATAATGTGGATTTTGAATCAGACCCCGGCTGGGTCGTCTTCAGCACCGGGCCGACCAAATGGGAAAGGGGAGCGCCGACGAACGGCCCTTCCTCCGCGTATGCGGGGTCAAATGTCTGCGGAACCGATCTGGACGCGAATTATCTTATTTATTCAAAAACGCATCTTACCACGAAAATAATTGATTTAACCGCTAATTCTTCGGCTATTTTCTATCACTACAATAAGGATGAAGCAACTTATGACGGCGGCTGCGTTTTAATTTCAACGGATACCGCTTATGGTTGGGCCGTTATTACGCCGGTCGGAGGCTATCCTGACCCGGATATTGCGGCTTTGGATATTCCGGATGTCGGGAATGATAGGCCGGGATATTCAAGCACAAGCGAGGTTCCATGGCGGGCGGCGGAATTTGACCTTTCTGCTTATACCGGAAAAAAGGTCCGGCTGAGATTTTATTTCGCTTCTGATTCAAGCAATGTCAATCCCGGCTGGTATATTGATGATTTCAGCGTTCTAAAGACCGGGCCGGATTTGACTTTATATTCCGGTGATATACAATTCTCCACAGCCCCCACAGGCATTACTGAATTCAATGAAGTTGTGGATATTTCAGCCACGATCCGCAATGTGGGCATGAGTTTTACAGAAGAATTGACCATAAAACAGGAGGTGGAGTACACTTCCGGTTATTATGTTGATGGAGCAAGGCCTCAGGGGCAGGGCTTTGTGATTTCAAAGGATTTGAGCATTACAGCAGTTGAAATAAAGGCATGGGATGCAGATACAGCAGTTGCCGACGAGATAACAACAATAAAGATTACCACCGGCACCACCAGTATTCCGTATATAGGAAACAATGGAGCCCAAACTCTGGCATCCAAGACGCTCACTATTACAGGCGGCTCGTCCGCCTGGTGGAAAGTTACATTTGACGAACCTGTTCTTCTTCCGGTTCTTCCTTCAGGAGACGCATACTGGATAGTCGCTTATAATCCAGCATCAGCGACAGATGGGAACGCATGGCTTTATGAGGATTCCGACGCGTACACGCCGGCGAATAGAGCGGCAAGCGCGAACGGAGGAGATACCTGGACAACTACATCTACTGAGGATTTAGTATTCAGGGTTTATACAACCAGCAATGTTGCGGTTTCATTTTATGAAGGAGACCCTGACGCGGGCGGAACATTTATAGGCATTTCCACCATAGCCGCTATTAACGCAAATCAAACCAGAGTTTCAACAATGACATGGACGGCCCCTTCTGTGGAAGTGTCCACAAATATTTATGTTCACATAGACAGGGCTAATCTGATACCTGAAAGCGATGACACAAACAACAAAAATTTCAATACGATAATTGTAAGTTCCGCTCCGGATGCGGTTAAAACCTTTTCCGCCTCCGGGTTCAGCGTGTCCGCTATAGATTTAAACTGGTATGCAACAGGCGACGACGGTTATCTGGGAAATTTGAATAATTCAACTTTTACAATCCAATATACAAGCGTTACTGCCTGGGCCCAGGGAACTTCGTGGAGCACTAATACCGCCAACGTTCCCGCTTATGTTTATACCGTGGAGCTTGCGACAACCGGAGTCGCGGCGGGTAGTCAGCGTTTTTGGAGGCAGGATTCTCTTTTGTCAAATACAAGTTATTTTTTTAGGCTCTGGACCAAAGACGATCTCGCCCCCCGTTACAGCGGTCTTTCAAGCGGAGCCACCGGCTCCACACTGGCCGAGCCGGTGACAAATCCCCAGGTTTACGAGGTTTTTTATACCAGCGTGACTCTTAATTGGCTGCCTCATCCGGCCTCGCCCCAGAGTTCTACCTGCGAAGGCTATACGCTGCAGGCTTCAACGGCTTCCAATTTCACCGGAGTTATTTATTCTTCAACGACTTATAACGTAAACTTAAGCACTCTGACAATGACCAACCTTGGCACTAATACGACTTATTATTTCAGGGTGGCAAGTCTGAATTGGTATGAGCAGACGAATTATATTATAGACGGAAGCACCTGCACGCTGAAGCCTGCGCCGGGTTCATCACCCTATAATCCTGAAATTTCAGCCGTATTTATGTCAAGCATGACCATGACATGGACCTCGGTGAGTTCCGATGACGGCTATCTGGTGGAGGCTTCAACCGCCCTTGATTTTACAGGAACTTTATCTTCGTCCAAAACAGTAAACGGATTGCTGGAAACCCTGACCGTGAACGAACCTTCATTATATACAAATACCACTTATTATTTGAGAGTCGGCTCTTTATGGGGAGAGACAACTTCTTATGCAGCTACCCAGTCCGCTTCAACCTTGGCGGATACTATAAAATGGGGGAAATTAAATGAAGTATATATTACAAGCGCCACTTTTACATGGCAGGCATTGCCAACAAGTCCTCCGGATGCGTCAAGCAAGACCTGCGAGGGTTACCGGCTTCAGACTTCAACCTCTTCGGATTTTTACGGCACTGTTTTTTCAAGTTCCACTTCATCCATTGATGTGACCACTCTTACTGTCTCCGGATTATCTCCCAATGTCACTTATTATTTTCATGTCGGCTCTCTCAACTGGGATTCTATCGGCAATTATTTATTTCTAATTTCAACGCCTACACTGGCGAGTTCGCCCCTGAATACATCGGCAATTTCGGCTTCAAGTTATTCCATTACCGCCCAGTGGACAAGCGGCAGCCCCGCAAATCCTGACGACACAAATTATGTGCTGGAAACGTCTTCAAATAATTTTGATGGACTTACACCGGTGTTTTCCTCTGCCACAAAAAATCTTCAGGCAAAAGTTTCAGGGTTGATGTCCAATACCACCTATTATCTCAGGCCAAAGGCCGTGAACTGGGCAGGCAGGGAAACTTATGGAGTTACTACGGCCACATCCACACTTGCTGAATTGGTTTCTGGAGCGCAATTTTTTCAGACTAATGTCACAAGCATTACGGTAAACTGGCTGGAAATGCTTCTTGTACCTTCTTCCTCTACTTGCAGGGGTTATATCTTAGAGGCTTCTACAGCCTCGGATTTTTCTGGTGAGATATTTTCTTCATCCACAATTAATGGAGTTGTGCCGTCAACCCTTACTGTGAAAAATCTTTATTCAGACACCTGGTATTATTTCCGCGTGGGCGCGTATAACTGGAATTTTGTTCCCAATTATGTCAATTTAGGTTCCGTTAAAACAAACATAGCGGTTCCTCCCCCTGATTTGATGATTACAGGTTCCGACATAAAATTCAGTCCGACCGAGGCGGATTTCGGCTGGGTAGTTCTGATTTCAGCAACAGTCAGGAACTTAAGTTATAATTTTCAGGAAACAGCCATAAAGCAGGAGGTGGAATTCACTTCCGGTAAATATGTTGATACTGCAAGGCCTCAGGGTCAGGGCTTTGTGATTTCCCAGGATTCTCCAGGGTGCCTCAAATCAGTTGAAGTAAAGGCATGGGATGCAGGAACCGCCGGTGATATAACAACAATAAAAATTACCACTGGAACCACCAGCGTTCCATATATAGGAAACAATGGTGCCCAGGTTCTGGCATCCAAGGATATCACTATTGCAGGCGGCTCAAGCGTCTGGTGGACAATAACATTTGACGAACTGGTTTGTCTGCCGCCTCTCAGCGCCGGAGACGCCTACTGGCTCCTCGCTTATAATCCCGCATCAGCGGCAAATGGAGACGCATGGCTTTATGAGGATTCCAACGTGTACACGCCGGCGGCCAGCGCGTCAAGCGCGGACAGCGGAGCTACCTGGACAACCAGCACTGATGATTATGTATTCAGGGTTAATTACAGCAGTTGCGTTGAGGTATCTTATTATGACGGCGACCCTGATGCAGGTGGAACATTTATAGGTATTTCAACAATACCCTATATTAACACTAATCAAACAAGGGTTTCAACCATATCCTGGACAGCTCCTGCTCCCGAAGAATACAAAAATATCTATGTTGATGTAGACCGGGTCGCCAGAATAATTGAAAGCGATGAAACGAATAACAAGGCTTTCAACACCATAGCGATAAGTTCGGCGCCGGACAAGGTTACGGGCCTTACCGCTTCAACCAATTCTACAACGGCAATAGATTTAAAATGGTATGCAACAGGCGACGACGGCTACACCGGGAATTTGAATAATTCCACTTTTACGATTCAATATACCGCGGACGCGACCTGGGCCCAAAGCAATAGTTGGAATCCCGACCCCGCGGTCGCTCCGCCTTCTTATGTTTACAGAGTATACATAGCCACGACTGGAGTAATAGCCGGTAGTCAGCAATTTTATACCCAAAGCGGACTTAGTATAAACACCACTTATTATTTCAGGCTCTGGATTCTGGACGATTTCGGACGCTATAGTTCCCTTTCAAACGGCGCCACTGTTTGCACTCTGGCCGCCCAGCCCGGCCTTCCGTCCGAACCCTTCGTAGTTTATTTCTCTTCTGTTTCGGTTTTATGGCTTGCCAACGGCAACCCGGATTATACCGAATACCGCTTGCAAGCCTCCACTGCTTCTAATTTCACGGGCGATTTATACGGGCCTTATGTGGGGCCGACCGGCTGGCTCACCGGCGCTTCCACCGCCGCCGTGTCGTTAAGCGGCTGCACCACGTATTATTTCCAGGTTCAGGCAAGAAACGGCGGATTAGTGGAAACCGCTTTCCAGTTTCTTGGAAGCACAAGGACGGTTACATTTTTTGACGCCGGTTTGCGCATGTATGATGGGACCCAGAATGTCACAATTGCATGCCAGCCGATTTACTGCCAGGGAATGACGATCCCAGCCCCGAGAATCCGCAAAGACGGGGTCAACTGGGCTATAGGCACCGTTGACAGCGCCGCAGATCCCAATGCCTCCAAACTGAAAGTCCAGACCCCGTCCGGCCCCAAATACCTCCGCAAATA
>JACQWV010000105.1 GCA_016209085.1 Elusimicrobiota bacterium | reverse complement strand
CCGCCAGCCCGTTTCAACAAGCGCTTTGAAACTTTCCGGCTATGTGTCCGTCTGGATCCAGAAATGCCTGCCTGCAGATGTGCGAGATGCTACGCAGCGTCAGGCAGGCGCAACAGAGCGCGGCATTCCGCAGGCTCTTCATAAAAACCGTCCTGTGGAGCTTGAGATTCCTTTGCCTTTTGAAGAGGAAAGCGCTGTTTATAAGGTTAAAGAAGAGAAGTTTAAGATAGGCGGGGGAGAGTTCTCAATAAAAATGAAATTTTATGCCATATACCCGTCTGATACAGAAGCTAAAGATTTACTGTTTCAGAAAAAAGCGCTTTCCAAAGCGAATTCCGGTAAAACAGCGCCGAAAATTCATGAAAGAATTTATTTTCAGATACAGATTGAAACCGGCGGGGATTTTACAGGCGCTTTCTGCGCGGCTTCCATGAATTATCAGGACTTTTTCCCGTTTCCCGTGGTCATGTGCGCCCGGAATTTTTCCAAAGACAGTAGAATAGGAGTTACTCTTCATAGAGATAAACTATGACCAAAAGTATTTATTTTCCTCTTCCTGCATAACTCCTACAGCCGAGGGACTGTCTGTAGTAGTTAAAGGCAAATTGATACAATAAAAACAAATGCCTGGGTGCTGGAACTGGTAGACAGCCTCGACTTAAAATCGAGTGAGCGTAAGCTCGTGCGGGTTCGAGTCCCGCCCCGGGCACACGAATTTTCGCTGATGCTCAAATTTTAAGGACTGCAGTGATTAAAGAAGTGATTAAGCAAATAGTTATTAAGTAATTAAGTTTTACTTAAAAAATTTCTAAAAACTTAATCGCTTAATCTCTCAATCACTTAATCACTGATGTTAAAGGAGAATTTATGGGAATTTCACCTGAAGGAATGAAACTTGTATTAACAGGCGTAATAGTCAGTTTTCTCGGTTTTTTGCTGGGCACGTGGGTTAAATGGCTGGGAATATCGGTTTTTTCAATAGGCGCGCTTTTTACGCTTTTTTCAGCGTATTTTTTCAGGGACCCTGAAAGAGACAGGGTTTTTGCCCCCGGAGAGATTGCAAGTCCTGCAGACGGAACGGTTTTAAGCGTTAAAACCGAGGGGGATCCGGATACAGTCGTCGTCAGGATATTCCTTTCTGTTTTTAACGTGCATATCCAGCGTTCTCCAATAGACGGAAAAATAGAGGATGTGAGCTATACGAAAGGCAAATTCGCGATAGCTTATAAACCTGAAGCAGCTGAAAACGAGAGGAACAGAATAAAAATTTTAGGCGAACAGGGCTTATTTGCCGAGGTGGAGCAGATTACAGGGGCGATAGCGCGAAGAATAGCGTGTTATGTGCAGGAAGGGCAGGAAGTAAAGGCCGGCGAGAAGATAGGCATGATTTATTTCGGCTCCCAGGTAGCTCTGCATCTTCCTACTTCAGTCAAGATGCTGGTCAAGCCCGGCAATAATGTCCAGGCAGGAGAAACCATAATAGGAATTATCGGAAGGGAAGTTAAAATACCCGGCCAAGACGAAAGTTTTAAGATACAAAAGGAAGTGTATTAACCCGAAAAACTCAGTTGTCTATGATTTTTATTGATAAATAGGCGCATTCCCAAATTCCAACTGAAGAATTTGGGTTAAGGTGTCGTGGTGAATGAGACAAACGAAACGATGGAAGAACGGAAGATAGACGTCGCCAGAATCAGGCATACAGGAGCGGTTGTGCTGCCGTCGCTGTTTACAATCGCCAACATGGCGTTTGGTTTTTTCTCCTTAATATTTGCAAGCAACAGAGATTATACGATGGCAGGCTGGTTTATAATTTTTTCAATAGTAATGGACATGCTGGACGGCCGCATAGCGCGTCTTGTGCACGCGGAAAGTTCTTTCGGAGTTGAAATGGATTCTCTTGCGGACTGGATATCTTTTGGAATAGCGCCTTCATATCTTATGTACAATTTCGTCCTTAAAGATTACGGTTTTTGGGGATATCCGGTGGCTTTCCTGTATACTTTATGCGGCGCCCTGAGGCTTGTCAGATTCAACATAAAGTCTCATTTCGGGAAATCTTCCGCCAAACATTTTCAGGGACTGCCGATTCCGGGAGCGGCAGGCATACTTGCTTCTTTTGTGCTCAGCTACAGCCTTCTTGAGTCAGAAGCGCAGATAAGAAGTCTTGCGATTGTAATGCGCCAGATGCCTGTTCTTTACGGCATGGTGCCGTTTATAATGATAGGACTTTCCCTTCTTATGATTTCCTCAATTCCTTATGCCGCCTTTAAACAGCAAAGTCTCCTCAAGCCCAATTCGGTAAAAGGGATTCTGATGATTCTGGGCGTGTTGTTTCTGATTGTGGCTTATCCGAGAGATTCCCTGTTTATTTTCTTCTCAGTATATGCGTTATCCGGAATAGCAGCTTTGATATTCAGGGCTGTTATGGACCTGCGTAAAAACAGCGAATAATCAAAAATTAATTCCCCTTTTCTAAAGGGGTGTCCGCCTTAGGCGGACGGGGTATTCTGATTTCTATTATAAAAATCTTTCTTTTGGATTTCCGGTCTTTTATCTTGCGAATTTTCAGATTGGGATGTGATTTTTCAATTTCTTTCGTCAAATCTTCCGTGATTTTGGTTTCTTTGTCGCGGGAAAGCAGACTCTTTCCGATTGAATATGCGGCGGAACACCACAATGGAAGGCCTTCTTTCGTCTTGTACGGAAGTCTCCAGAAATACAATTCAATTCGTTTATCCTTGTCGTTTCTCGCGAAACTGAGGTCCTGAAGTTTTTTGTTTACCCCGTTAGAGACAGGTCGTGCTTGCACGACCGTGCCTTGTAATGAATCTTTTGTCTGAGCTTTTGTAATTTGAATATTTTCAGCATTTTTATCTGACACTTTCACTGGTGTGTCTCTAATGGGGTGAATAAACCATTTGTTCGCCGGGGGGAATTTTACCGGGGTCTTTCCTGAAGATGCCTCTTTAAGAGCATCTGAGATGGAGGCGAAGAATCCGGTCCCGACTTCAGTAAAATCCGTATTCTCCAGAATTTTATTTATATGTTTTTGTTTCGCTGCCCATAAAAAGTCCAGATGCAGTCTTATGGTTTGTTCCTGATTGGCGGCATGGGAGGGGATTTCCGAGGCTAATCCATCCGGATTTGAAACAATCTTTTCGTCTTTGGGGTCGGGTATTAAAGCCGGAGATTCCCACAGGAGCCATCCCGCGTCGCTTAGGGACCGTAAAGAAATTAGTGACATATTTGGCTGAGCCGATTTTTTGCGCGAAACAAGAAGCGAGGAGCGAGCATATCTTTTGATATGTAAGCGACGAGCGACGCAGTTGGAGCCGAAAAGCGGCCAGCCCCTGCGGGGGAAGCCGATATGTGGCCATCTGCTGCGTTGCTCCTCACTCACATACCACAGGGTATGCTCATTCGTCGCGCCTTGCATCTGACCCCATCTCGGCTTCCCAAATGTATCACTAATTTCTTTACGGTCCCTTACTGAAGATAAGATGAATGCGAGACACAGAAAAAACCGCGTAATCATTTATAATTTTCTTGGAAAAAGCTGGAGCGATTTTTGAATTTCAATTCCGGGGGCGTCTGTTTTGCCGATTCCGAGCTGGATTTGCATTTTTGTGGAAGTGTCGGGCATAAACGGATAAATCCAGTCGGCTATCAATCTGAGACACCATATCAAATCAAACAGGAAAGGCTTCAGTTGTTCCGGATTTTTTTTGGCCATTTCCCACGGCTTTTTAAAATCAATTTCCTTATTAAGTATAGATATCGCCTGCCAGATTTTATCCAGGGCTTCGCTGAACTGCATGTTTTCTATTTTTGAATCCAATTCAGGCGTCATGGCCGTGAATTTTTCAAAGATGGCGGCGTTTTCAGGTTTAGCGGGGAATTCGTATTCAAGGTACTTGTTGACCATGTTTAATACTCTTGAAAAGAGATTGCCCAGATCATTGGCAAGATCCGAATTATATCTTCTTTGCAATGATTTGGACGAAAAATCCCCGTCCTGGCCGAAAGGAACCTCTCTGAAAATAAAATAACGCAGGGCGTCTGCTCCGTATTCTTTCGCGATGTCTTCCGGATTTATTACGTTCCCGCGGGTTTTTGACATTCTTTCTCCGTTGAAAGTCCACCAGCCGTGAGCAAAAACTTTTTTGGGAAGGGGAAGCCCCAGACTCATCAGCATTGCCGGCCAGATTACAGCGTGAAACCTGTAAATCTCCTTTCCTACAAAATGCACGTCAGCCGGCCATATCTCGTTAAAATCCGTTTTTCCCGGAGTTCGGTTTCCATAGCCCGCGCCGGTTATGTAATTGAGAAGAGCGTCAAACCATACATATACCGTATGTTTGGGATTTGAAAGAAGAGGTATTCCCCATGAAACCTTGGTTCTTGAAACCGATATGTCCCTGAGGCCGGACTTTGCAAAATTTATGATTTCCAAAGCTCTGTATGACGGGGAGAGGAAATCAGGGTTGTTTTTATAATGTTGAAGAAGTTTGTCTTCATATTTAGATAGTTTAAAAAAATAGCTTTCTTCAGAGACTTTTTCGACTTTTTTTCCGTGAATCGGACAATTTCCGTCTGAAAGCTCGGATTCATCAAAGAAATTTTCGCACGGCAGGCAATACAAGCCTTCGTAAGTTCCAAGATATATATCGCCGTTTTTAATCATGTTTTCAAATATTTCCTGCACTTTTCTTTCATGTTCTTTATCAGTTGTTCTTATGAAATTGTCGTAGTTTATGTTCAGGCGCTTCCACATTCTCTTGAATTCTTCGGATATCAAGTCCGCCCATTTCTTCGGTTGGGCGTTTTTTTCTCTGGCTATTTTTTCTATGTTGGAGCCGTGCTCATCCGTGCCTGTCTGAAAGAAAATCTCAACGTCTTTCGCTTTTTTATGTCTGGCAAGTATGTCTGCCGCAATAGTGGTGTAAGCGTGGCCTATATGCGGCTTGTCGTTTACATAGTAAAGAGGCGTCGTGATGTAATAATATTTTTTAGACATTTTTGTCTCCTACTCCTATGGAAATGCCGGTTTCCGATGCCTCAATCAGCGCCGATTCCAGAATGAGACCGGGTGAGACATTCTGTTTTAGATATTTTTTAAAAGTCATCAGTTTTGTCAGGAGGTTCTTATGATTATTGGAGGAGTTTATTTTCCATCTGGCGTGCGATCTGGCGATAAGAATATCCAGAAACGTGCCCGCTTCTTCCCTGGCAAGATACAGTTCTTTCGGCAGGCCCGCCGAGATTTTGAATGCATAAGCCGGGTCCATGGGGTCAAACCCGGATATTTTTTCCATCAGATTTTTGATATCCAGCGCCTTTTTCACCGAACCATCGGAGATTTCTCCGTACATGATAGCTTCGTTCAGGGGTATGGAATTTACGGATAAGATGTCCGTCACAATGCTTGCCGGCAAAGGCTTGAATTCTATTACATGGCATCTGGACAGTATCGTGGGAAGCAAAAGATTTTTGCAGGCGCAGATGAGTATGAAAATAGTGTCTGCCGGCGGCTCTTCCAGTATTTTCAACATTGCGTTCTGGGATTCCATTGTGAGATTCCCCGCATCCTGCACTATAAAAATTTTCCGGGCTGAAAGCATGGGCCGGGCGTAGACATATTTGGTAATTTCGCGTATGCTTTCTATCTTGATGTTTTTCTGTTTGTTTATTTCGTCCTGCAGAAGAAGTCCCTGAAAAACAGAGTCGACTATCCTGACGTCGGGATGCGCCCTTTTTTCAATCTGTTCGCAGGAAATACATGAGTCGCAGGGCTTTGTAAGTTCTTTTTCCGTTTGAGGCTTTTTCTGTTCATCGGCGAACAAGGATTCGTCCTCCTTGCCTGATTTTATGCAGTTCAGCGCTTTTGCAAATTCTTTTGCCGTTAAAAATTTCCCCACGCCTTCGGGGCCGTTGAAGATGAGAGCAGGAGGAATCCTTTCGGATTTAAGGAGAATTTGTAAAAAATTCAGGGCCTTGTTTTGACCGAGTATTTTTGAAAAAGACATAGAAATAAAATAGTTTAGAATTGAGAGTTTTAGAGTTTAGAGAAACGTATAAATATCTTTTAAAAACAATCTTCTCTCTAAACTCTTAACTCTACACTCTAAACTCTATTATGTAAATTGCAATTTTTTTATGACGTGAAACTTCACCTGTTCGTGAATCTTTTTAATTGGATCAGTCGCTTTTATTTTTACGATGTTTTTCCCGGCACACCCGGTATACGCTTTATTGACTTTGCGTCTGAATCCGGATGACTCTGATTCAATCCTGTCGGATTTGAATTTTGCGCTTCTGCTGAAAAACTCTCTGTCAGGCATTGTGAATACGATTGTCAGAGCAGGCGTTAAACCGAAGGTGGCGATTTTATTTAAATTATGGACCAAATTTAAGGGAATACCCCTCCCGTATCCCTGATAAGCGACGGATGCCAGCGTATACCTGTCGGAGATTACGATTTTGCCGCGTTTCAGCGCCGGCAGAATGACCTCTATCGTATGCTGCGCCCGGGCGGCTTCATATAACAGCAATTCTGACAGAGGGATAATTTTGTTTTCAGGATTTAGAAGAATCTTCCTTATTGATTCTGATAATTTTGTGCCTCCCGGTTCGCGCGTAAGCGCCACGCAGAATCCTTTCCGTTCAAGCCATGATTTCAACAGATTCGCCTGCGTTGTTTTCCCGGACCTGTCCGGCCCCTCAAAAACAATAAAAAACCCGGGCTTCATATAAAATATTTTACAAAATATGAATGAGGAGAAGAGGAGAATTACGAACACTCCGAATATCCGCAGTCGTGGCAGGTGGGGCCTGAGCATCCCGATTCATAACTGACGTTTGAAGAATAGCATTTGGGGCAGTAAAGCGTTTTTGAGGCTTCCCAGAGTTCAAGTTTGCCTCCGTTGATGTCCTGCCCGGGCGAAATCCAGCCGGTTCTTTTCAGGTGGCTGCGCAGAGCGACTGCAATCGCGTGAGCTATTGAATTTATTCTGTTTTCCCCAAATCCCACGGGCCTGTCGCCTTTGACTGAATTGAGATGTTTTATAATGTTTATCGGCTCTCCTCCTTCTTCAAGGTATTTTGAAAGAAGAATGCCTATTAAAGCCGTCAGCCCGCTTATTTCAGTGCCTAACGGAGGAATATTGGTGAACACCTGATACGGCCCGTATTCATTGAAATTTATGTGTATGTGCAGGGGGCCGTAGCCGGTTTTAATCTGAAAATATTCCGAGGAGACTCCGAAAGCCTGGTCAACTTTCTTCTTTTTCTGTTTCGGTTGCGCTGTGGTAATGTTGAGAACCTGCTGGGCCTTGCAGCCGTCCCTGTAAACGGTTATGCCTTTGCAGTCCAGTTTATGCGCGAGAAGATAGCAGTTTCTGACGTCGTCGGCTTTGGCTGAATTGGGCATGTTTATGGTTTTTGACACGGCATTATCCACATGTTTCTGGAAAGCGGCCTGCATTTTTATGTGATAATCAACGTTTACGTCGTGAGCAGTCGGAAAAAGTTCCTGAATGTTTTTCGGAATTTCGGAAATCCCCCTGATGGATTTGTGGTTCTGTTCTATCTTTTTCCACAGCGCTTTTTCATTCAGGCCAAAATGACTGTTTTCTTCCGCCAGCTGCTTGAACAGGGGATTTACCTCGTAGAAAACGTCTTTTGATTCAGGCTCTTTCCCCGCCTTCATCGTCTCAAGAGCCTTTGCGTTGTATCTTGTATATGCCACGGCGAAAAAAGGCTCTATTCCGCTGCCCTGGAGGCCGGCAGCTATGGCAATCGTTCCGGTCGGAGCTATTGTGGTTCTGGATGCGTTTCTCGGTTTTGCCGAAACGCCCCTGAAATTCTTTCCTGTTTCGTCGTAAATTGAATTTTTCCAGTTCGGGAAAACTCCCCGTTCTCCGGCGAGTTTTTCCGAGTATTTGAGAGCTTCTGCGTTTACGAACTTCATGACTTCTTCCGCTTTTTTAAGGGCATAGCCGGTGTCGTAGGAAATTCCCGTTTTTACCAGTGATTCGGCCCATCCCATTACTCCAAGCCCGATTTTGCGGTTTGTTTTTGACATCTGCTCTATTTCAGGCATGGGATAATTGTTTATCTCAATCACGTTGTCAAGGAACCTGACAGCCATTTTTATCGTTTCGCTTAACTCTTCGTAGTCTATCTCGCTTTTTGTGATTTCTCCGTTCAGGAAATTAGAGAGGTTTACGGAGCCTAAATTGCAGGATTCCCACGGCAGCAAAGGCTGTTCGCCGCACGGATTTGTGCTTTCTATCTCCCCGATTCCGGGCGTAGGATTGGAATTGGTGTTGTTGATTTTATCCAGGAAAATTATTCCCGGGTCACCGGTAGTCCAGGCTGATTCCACCAGTGTGTTAAAGACCTCTCTTGCTTTCATCGTTCCAGTTACTTCCTTTGTCCTTGGATTAAGCAGT
>JACQWV010000104.1 GCA_016209085.1 Elusimicrobiota bacterium | reverse complement strand
GCGAAGAAGAAAGAAAAGAAGAAGCAATGACTATAAATAGACATCTTAAAGATTGTGAATTTGATGCCATAGTGTCAGTGCTTATGCTCAGAGAGGGGTGGGATGTAAAGAATATATCCGCCATCCTGCTTTTTAGAAAGTTCTGTTATAAGTTAAACCTAGAAAATGCGGGAAAAATACAAAAATTGCAATAAGGATGTTTCATTTCCCGACTAAAAAAGCTATAATATGAATCAAAATTCCGTTTGCGCGCAACCTTCACAAAAAGTGAATGTTCTGTCATATGGGAAAGGGACTACAAAAAATCAAATTTACCTTCGGAGAAGAAGGTTTGACTTACTTTGCTGGGATTCCAATAATTCACCAGTTTTGCAAGTCTCTGCAACTCAAATGGTTTTTTCATCGCTATCTTCACCTTTCTCATCGCAATACTTATTACCACTGGGCAGACCTTCTGCTATCACATTTTTACTTTACTATCGCTGGCGTAGAACGCCTGGATCATCTTACCTTTCTAAAATACAACGGGCTGCTTCCACACTTAACGGGACTACACCGACTTCCTGGCACCAGAGCAATGAGAGACTTCCTGTTAGGTTTAACCCCACGGGATTTAATTCAAATAAAAAGAGTACACGATTTGGTCCGATATCAGATATTTCAATATCCACAGATACTAACCACTGCTATTATAGATTTCGATTCCGCTGTACTGACAGTATATGGCCATCAAGAACAAGCAGAAAGAGGTTACAACCCTGGAAAGAGAGGGCGCCGTTCTTACCACCCTATAATTGCCTGCGAGAGTCATCTCAAAATCAGCCTCAATGGACAATTACGTCCCGGAAAAGCTACAAACAGGTCAGAAGTTATACCATTCATAAAGGCTGCTTTGAAAAATATCCCCTCTACCATCGCCAAATCCAGAATACGAATTCGTGCAGACGCTGGGTTTTACTGCTGGCCAACAATCAAGTTTCTCGACGAAGAAGGCTATGGTTATGCTATTGTAGCGCAAGTAACGGATCCAATAAAATTGGAAATACTGGGTCTACGCTATCATATTTTCAACCATCAGGAACAGCGGGCGATAGCAGAATTTTCATACAAGCCCCATGGCTGGAAACAGGAACATCGTTTTATAGTAATGCGCCAGACTTTGCCTCCAGAACCAGAAACCAACCAGGGAACTCTCTTCACCGTGGATCGTTACAAATACCATGTGCTCGTAACAAACCTAGACCTAAGGCCGGAGAGTGTCTGGTACTTTTACAACATTCGGGCCGCCATAGAAATAAATGTCAAAGAACTAAAATGGGATTTTTTCTTAACCAAGATCCCCACCCGAAAATTCCTGGCCAATCAAGCCCATTTGCAATTATTGCTTTTAGATTACGATCTGTTTCGTTGGTTTCAAATGTTATGTCTACCTCCAAAGTTTCAATCCAAAACCCTCAAGTGGGTTCGCCGTCATCTTTTAATAGTGCCTGGAAAATTTGTTACTCCCGGCAACAAAAACATACTACGATTTCCCAAAAGTTTCATGCAGCAACATTTATTCCAACAGATATACCAAAATGCAACAAAAGTAAAATCGTTGCTAAAATAGGCCGATTTGCAAATGGCACGGCTATGCGCTCCGACGAAAGGGTTCGGGAAAATGGCATTTTCCCGCATTTTCTAGGTTAAAGAAGTGCATAAACCGTAGCTCATAAGCCAATGGAAGATTCAGTTATCATAAGAGAGAAGATAAATAAGATGGCAGAGCTGGCGCTTTCTATGTTAAAGCATACCTTTGATGGATTTATCCAGCATGATTTGGATATCT
>JACQWV010000103.1 GCA_016209085.1 Elusimicrobiota bacterium | reverse complement strand
TTTATCTGGTTAAGGTCATCGCGCGTTATTTTTGTTTTGTTTCCCACAGCGTCGTATGCAAACTGAAGATTTTTGTTTATGTCCTTGTAGAGTATTTTTCTCAACCGGTGCCCCGCGTCATATTCATAGACAAAGTTAGAAGCGCCGCTAACATTTGTAAGCAGGTCGTCAGAACTCCATGTGAAAATCCACTCTGTCAATCCGCTCTTTATGTAATTTAATCTGTCACCCGCATCATAGATATATTCTATTGCCTCGCCGGTGGGCTTTGTCATTTTTGTGCGGCGGCCCGCTGCATCGTAATCAAAGCGTGTGGCGTTTAAAAGCGGGTCTGTCACCGCGCTCAGACGGCTGCGCTGGTCGTAACTGAAAGCAGTGGTATTGTTTTTCGCATCCTTTATGGATGCCAGTAGCCCGGCCGGCGTGTAAGAATAATTCCAGACACCGCCTTCCGCGTCAGTGACCGTAACAAGCCGTCCCAGAGCGTCATAAGCGTAAAGCGTGCGATTGCCATTAGCGTCGGTTTCCGAAGAAAGTCTGCCGCTCTGGTCATATTCAAATAAGGTTATGTTTCCTGCTGAATCTGTTTTTGCTATAAGACGGCCCGCCTGGTCGTAGGCGAAAGACATGGAGCGGCCGTCGGGATAGGTCTCAAGGGTTTTGCGGCCAGATGCGTCATATGTATATGATGTAACGCCGCTGTTTGCATCAATTATACGGATAAGCCTGCCGGCCGCGTCGTATTCGTAAACCGTGGCGCGGCCCAGCGGGTCCACTGTCCGTTTAAGGGCGCCGTTCGGATTGTATTCGCGCGAGGTGCGGTTGTTCAGGGAGTCTATAACAGCTGTGAGCCTGCCAGCGGCGTCGTATTCGTATCGCGTTACATGGCCGGCGGCGTCGGTCTCGGTGAGGCGGCGGCCAGTCGCGTCGTAGGTATAACTGACGGTCCTGTTCAGGGCGTCTTTGGTCTGCGTGATTCTGCCGGCCGCGTCGTAAGTGTAGGACAGTGTCCTGCCAATCTCGTCCGTTACCCCCGTGGTCTTCCCTTCATTATCCAGGGCATAGTGTGTAACGCTCTGGTCGGGATTTTGGATTACGGTCAGCCTGCCTGCCCCGTCATATGTATAGATGGTGACCTTCCCTTCTGGATCGGTTATAGATTTTATATTGCCGTTAGCGTCGTAGGTATACAGGGTTATACCGCCAGAAGCGTCCACAGTCTTTATTAACTGGTCACCCGCGTCATAGTAACTGCGCGTGACCGCTCCGTCAGGGGACGTAACCGAGGTCTGGTTGCCTATAGCATCATATTCATAAGAAGTAATTGCGCTTGTAGGATCTTTAGATTGCAACAGCTGGTTAAGAGCGTCATAGGAATATTCTGTTTTTGTGCCAGAGGGCTCAACAGATGCAGTTAAATTTGAATTTGCGTCATATTCAAACAATGATGTCTCACCTGTTGGAGAAACACTGCGGACAAGTCTTCCGCGTTCATCATAGTAGTAGACTGATTTATTGCTTTGTGCGTCTATAAAAGCGGTTTTGCGGCCGGCTCCATCGTATTCAAACAACGAGCTGTTGCCGAGAGGGTCCTTTTCCATCACAACCCGGCTGTTTTTATCATAATAATATCTTCTAACTGCTCCGGCAGTGTCAGTAACGCTTGTCACTCGGGAGAGTTGGTCATACGCGTATTTTTCAGTACCGGACGGAGACGCCACTACTGTCAACCGGTTGAGAGAATCATATGAATAGGAAGTTTTTTTGCCTGCTGGATTAACCGTTTCTTTGAGATTGCCGAACGCATCGTAAACAAATGATGTAGAGAGTCCTGCGTATGAATACTTAAGAATCCTTCCCATTGGGTCATACTGATATGTGACTACAAGTCCGGATGGCTGCTGGACTAAAATGGGACGCTGAAGTTTGTCGTATTCATAAGATGTGACGCGGCTAAGCGGATCTTGATAAGAGATAAGATAGCCAAAACGGTTATATGTGAATTTGTGTTTTCTGCCGGCTTTGTCAGTAAATTCAGATATTCTTCCAGCCGGGGTGCGCTCAAAAATTTCGGTTTTAAGATTAGAATCCACTGCTTGTATCAGCCGGTTGCCGGCGTTGTATTCAAATGAAAGAGTGTTTCCTTTTGCATCCTTTATCAAGGAAAGATTGCCGTTTGGGTCGTATTCGTAAGAAATGGCTGATCCGTCCGGCGCTGAAACTGTTTTCAATCTACCGTTCTCATCATATGAGTAATTCCAGATATTCCCGGCCGCGTCTGTTTCAAGAATCAGGTTGCCATTTCGGTCATGCCTGTATGAGCGGGAATAACCTTCAGGATCAATGTGTTTGCTCAGGCGGCTGGCTTTGTCGTATTCCATGGCGCTGAATGAGCCGTCCGGATAGATGATTTTGACAGGCAGGCCGTTAGAATCATAAGAGTATGAAACAGAACTGCCGTCAGGTTCTGTTCGTTTTGTGAGATTGGAAAACGCATCGTATTCAAATGTTGTTGTGTTTCCGTTCGGGTCTCTGATTGACACAGGATTTCCTGTATGGTCATAGTTGATGGCTGTATAAGTTCCGTCAGGGGCAGTAACAATTTTGGGATTACCCTCCCAAGTTAATTCAAAAGCAGTAGTATTGCCGGCCGCATCCTTTACTGAAACAACTTTGCCGGCTGGGTCCAATCCAAAAGCAATGATAGGATTATTATTGTCAGCCGGGTCTGTTACAGCTTTCAGAATCCCCCGGGAATCATATACATAATTCAGTCTGGTTCCGTCCGGGTCAGTCAAAGACATCATGTTGCCGGCTTTATCGTATTCAAAAGAATGAACCGCTCCGTCCGGCGCGGTTATGGAAACAGGAAGACTTCTGGCATCATAGGAATATCTGGTCGCGCCGCCACGAGGATCCGTAATAGATGAGACTCTATTGTTTAAGTCGTATGTAATAATGTTTTGTCCGCCTAAAGGGTCGGTTATCCGGACAGGATTGTCAAGTTCATTATAATCTATAGAAACAGTATTTCCTTCTGCATCGGTAATCATGGACTCCCGTCCGCGGCCATCATAGAGCACGCTGAAAACTCCGCCTTCAGGGTCCGTGTGTTTGGTCATTCTGCCTGCTGCATCATATTCCATTAAGCTAACGTTTCCCAGCGGATCTTTTATCTTTGTCAAATTTCCATTTAAACTATAAGACAGTTCCGTAATATGACCTTCCGCATCAGTTACTGATACCGGATCTCTGCGGAGGTTATAGGAGTAAACCGTAGTCTTTCCCATTTCATTTGTTTCTGTCAGCATCCGGCCGGACGGGTCATAAGTGAAAGAATATGTTTCATTTTCAGGATATCTGATGGTTTCAAGATAACCCGTGGATGTCCATGAAAATTTTGTTGTTTTTCCGTTCTCGTCAACAGTAGAAGCCAGCCTACCAGCCGGCGTGTAAGAATACTTTCTTATGCCTCCGGCAGGGTCTGTTACTGAAATTTTGTTCCCATAAGCGTCATAAGATATAACTGTGTAATTACCTAACGGGTCAATGAATTTCACAGGATTGCCTTTGGAGTCGTATTCTATGTCCACCGCGCCTCTATTCGGGTCAATGCCAGGTTCGGATATGGAAACAATATTGCCGCGGCCGTCATAACCATACCCAATCACAGAGCCGTCGGGTAAACGCTCCTCTGCTATTTTATAGGAATCGCCGTCATACGCGTAGGAAATGACTGTTTTGAGCCCTGCTTTGACGTTCTGCAGTCTGTTCATAGAGTCATAAGTCATTTCTGTCGCGGCAATTCCGTCGTCCATTTTCAGCAGGTTCATTGAAGAATCAAAGGAAAGTTTTATCTCCCTGCCGTCAGGGTTTTTCCTGCTCTGCCATACGCCGTCCGTGTCATAAGAATCTTTCGTAACCCCGCCCTCTGCATCCGTTATTGTCGCTATCATTTTCTCTGCGGAAAATTCGTATGAAAAAGCCGCTATGCGGCTGCCGGCAGAATCAAATTCGGCCGTAACTCTGTTAAACTCGTCGTATTCAAATCTGCCGCTGGTGAATCCGGTGCGGGATGCATGGTCATTGTAAGATAAAAGTTCGTGATCTGAGCCATAGGTATAATCAGCATTATATCCATCGCTTCCTGTAACCTTGGCCAGATTGCCTTTGGCGTCATACTGATAAGTTAAGATTCTGCCGGTAAAATCCGTGATTTTTGTTATTCTATTGTTCGCGTCGCACTCTAAATTTATGGATCTTCCGGCAGAGTCTGTCAGAAAGGATAAACACTTCTGTGAATAACCAAGGAACATTTGATTGCCGTTCCTGTCAATTATGCTTGAAAGCCTGCCTTCGGTTGAAAACAGGTGTTTGGCGCCGTATGTGTGGGTCAAAACATAACCGCCGTCCGGTTCTTTTGCAAGCTTAGAATACGTACCCGGAGGAGAAACAAATGCGCCGTCCGGATTTCTGGCGAAAAAGCGTTCTCCGCCGTCCCCCAGTAATACTGTCGCGCCGTTGGATTTTTCATTTACGGCCATGTTATAATTAAAATTCCAGCCATAGCCAAAAGGTCCGTCTTTAGGCGCAAGACTGTTATATATCCGCACCATCTGTATAAAAAGCGGTTGTCCGGGCAATACCACATCTTCCACCAAATAAAGCAGGTTGCCTGTAGCGGTGTTCACCGGATTTTTTGTGAGTCCGGCATCTGCATAGAGACCTCTCTGCTCTCCGTCCTGTTTTCTAAAAGCGCTAAATGTATCCGTGCGTTCAAAACCTGTGGACGGAAGCGTATGAATTGAAGGATATTCAAGGTCTTCAGGACCTGGTGTGGGGAAAATACTACACACGGGAATATCTTGTTGAGCCAGTAAATCTCCCCCGCCGGAATAACTCGGCAAGTTAATTCCAGAACCGCTCCATTGCGGAGAATTGATTTTCGGGAAATTAAAATCAAGCGAGCCGTCGGCAAAAACCGATCCTATTCCCTTGAAAACCTCGCCGACTCCGCGTGCCCACTCCCCTACTTTGTTAAATATGTTTCCGAATGCTCCGAAGTCAAAGCGCGGGAGCTGCAAACCCCAGTCAATGGCCTTCATCATCTTGGCCGCGTTCCAGTCTGCGTGTATGTCTTTTATGCCAAACTTAACCGGGCCGCTCCATGTGCCCTGCGCAAAAGTAATGTTAATCGCATTAAGACCGTAAGTCATAGCAGATGAGCCTATTCTTTTAAACGTTTCCATGCCAAGAAGATTGACGCCCGCATACCAGTCATTCTGCCCAGCGTTGAACTGCAAGGCTCCTGAATATCCTCCAAGTGAAAATCCGCCTAAAGAATGATATGAGAGATTCAGGCTGTTTTTATTAAGGCTCTCAGTTAATTTGAATCCTGCAAAACCGCCGACTTGCATGTGACCCTTGTTGATATTAAAGTCAAATCCAAGGTCTAAAATACTCGGAGGGGTAAAACTCATGGGCAGTATTCCAATTGCAATCAGATCTTTTAGATTAAATGTGAATTTGTGGCTCATAGGTAAATCCATTCCTTCCAGACCGGTTCCAGAAATTTCTCTGAAAAGCCAATCGCTTGTAGCGAGAAAAGCCCCGGCTAATGGCTGCGACATTATAATCGTATTCATAATAAACTGCAATGGGTTGGTTCTAAATGAATCCCACGTTTTTTTTAATGTCCTTCTAAAATTTCTTAATTCCTTCCTTAATGAAAAATCCTGGTAGTGTAAGGCTGGATTAGCGTAATTTATCTGGCGTCTGGCTTTGGAATAAGCGATGAGTTCGTCTGCCCCAGGCACAGAACCCCAGACTTCTTCCTTTTTAAATGCGCTTGAACGATTGCCAAGTGTCATAAAATTGGGCGATTTGTCATCGTCTTTGGTGGGAAGTCCGGTCAAACTATACGCATGTGGCATGGAAAGGATGTTGATGGAACCCGTGGAACTCTCTACAACAAAACCTTCTGTTTCGCCAAAAACGTTTGCGAATATTGTTACAATTCCTCTTCGCATTTCTGCTAAACGCGGCAGCCACTTCTCAAGCTCACTCATCTCAGAAGTCAAATAATCTTGAGCTGTCTTATAAAGCCTTTGCATAACAGCATCAAACTCTGATTGGGTACTCACTAATCCTGAGGACGCCAACCATTGTCCAATTTGCTTTAGGACATCTTCCATAGAATCTGACTTAAAAACAGTTGATGGGGGATAATAGTAACAGCGTGCAACATATTCGTGGGGCCAGGTTCCATAGACTTTATTGTAGGGTTCACACGAGGTTTTAAGACGATATATGGCCTTTTTCTCATATTCTTTTTTGTATTGATTGAATTCTTCTTGGGAAATAGTCTTGCCTGGGATAGTAAATGTGCTTTCAATAATACCGTATTCATCAGTTTGCCCAACTGAAGGGCTAAAGCCAGCATGGGTAGAACCTTCAGGCATGAGAATTTTTGTGGTGGCAGAGATATTGACAAGAGCTCCGGCAAGGGGTCGGTCAAACTGGTCAATAACTTTTACATTCACTAAAATTTTATCTCCAGGCTGTCCTACTCTTGGTTTGGCGTCAACAAAAATTTGCGGAAACAATTTATTAACTATGAATACAGGCACAAAATCCGGCGTTTCTTCAACATTATCAAGCATATCTACAGAACGCGCAATTAAAGTAATTGGTAAATAATCCTTTGGCAGAACAAAGGGATATTCCCACAAAACACCGCCGTCAGAACTTGTGCCAATAACAACTGCGTAATAAAAAGTTTTACCATTGTCAGTGCTTACTTCTACTTGCTTAACGCCTGTTTCAAAATCATAAGTCATTCCGGTAATGGTTATGGAACTGCCGGTTAATATGTCGCCTGGATATGGATAGGTGATAAATGAAATAGGCGGGATATTGTCCACAAAAATTAAATCTGTTTTTGGAAACTCTTTGTTATGCGCTTTATCTATACTAAAGTAAGTTACCGCATGAAAACCGTCTTCAGGCACAGAAAATTTTCCTGAGCCCAAAGCGCCAAAATCAATTGAATATCTAGTTACAATGGCTCCAGTTCCTGAATTGTCATTTATTTCAGTTAAATCATCTTCAACTAAATAATTAAAGACTGTTTCTGAACTTACGAAAATTATCCCGGAACTCACATATGGACCCTCAAAAATAAGTTCTGTTCTTGGCGGCAGGATGTCTGGTACAAATGTGGTTGGCGCCAAAGTAATTTGAAATGGACCTGTTTTTAATAAGGCAGAGTTGCCTGTTTTGTCAACAGCATTAACCTGTAAACTGTAAAAGCCGTCATCCAGAGCAGAAGGTTCTGAAATAACACCACCGCTTGAAATAGTTATTTCTGCGTTGCTATCAAGATCAATCAAAACTTGCTTGGTAATGGAAGGGTAGAAGTCGCTATTGTCAAGAGTATTGATTGAAAATTTCTCCAACTGGACCGGGAGGTCTATTTCAGGGAATACGGTTATTTGATTTGCTTGTGAATATATTGAGACTATTTTATTTTCTTTGTGCTCTACGAAGATATTGATAGCAGTATAAGGATATTCCAAATATACTAATACAGTATTTTCTATGCCATCAATAATAACCTGTTCTGTTGCGTAAAGTGGGTCATAAAGATAGACTTTATGATTATTTGGATTAACACTAAGGTTAGCCTCTGAAGACATCTTTTCGCTGAATGCTCCAGACAAATTTAATTCCCTAATCACAGTAAGATTGCTGGCATCTAATGTAACCAACTTTTTACCAGTGAACATGGACCAACTTAATCTATAAAGATGATTTAAAATAGGGTCCAGAGCAATATGCCCTACTCCGGCCACATTAGCGCATGTCATTTGCTTACTATGGTAATCAACTATACAGATGGGCGGATGGTAGTGTCCGGCAATTATTAATCTATCCGAAGAAGGGTCATATATTAAGTCTGTTGGTCTCACAAAATTATAGTCTTGCAATGGAAGGTTGGTTAAACTAATAGTATCCAATATTTGAATAAAAGGAGCTGCCTCCATCTTTTCTAAAATGTATAAAGACCAAGACTCTATATCACCCGCAAAAAGCATATTAGAAGTGGAAGTGAAACCATAAAGATTAACTCCAAAATTTAAATATCCGATCTCTTCATGCTTATCTGCATCAATTACTGTGATTCCATTGGGATGCAGAGCATAAACTTTTCTTTTTGTTTCGTCTAATATTAATTTATGAGTAATATTCTTCACTGGAATTTTTTTATAATACCCATAACCGGTTTTTTTGTCCAAAACTTCAATTTCCGGAGTACCAGACTTTGCTACAAACATAAAATCATTGATATTATCATATACAGCATATGAGGGTTGTCCGATAAAACCTATGTTATAAGCATCAATAGGCGTTTCAACATGAATAAGCGGAGGAATTAAATCCTGAACCACTTCAAAAATCCCGGTAACAAGAATGTTCTTATTACCCAATGGATCAATTGCAGTTACATTAAGAGAATAAAAACCAGGTTCCAAAGATAATGTCATTTTATCAGTAACAGTTATTGTTGAAATTGTCAATCCATCATGTTTGTTTAAATGCGAAGTGATATTGAGGGGTGTGTTGCTGTCAGAAACTGAAATGCCTATTGGAATAGAATCAATGCCTTTGTAGAACGACTCGTCTCTGTCTTCAAAAATAGTGATATTTCCGGACGATGAATTATATGCGTAAAAACTTTCATTAGCGCTGTTAAAAGCGATGGAACGGACAGTGGTTCCGGCCGAGCCGAATCCCAACCTGCCTATAAAGAAATTGTCCTTACCATTAAACACATACATTCCGGAATCAGAACTTACAGCATAAATCCGCTTTGTTTTTTTGTTCAACAACAAACTCCTTCCAAGTCCCGATGTTCCAGCTGTCATCGTTTTCATTACAGTCTTTCTGGCCATATCCAGCACAATAATATTTCCGGAATCTTTCACAGCAAGGTAGGCGCGGTTGTTTTCATCATCCACTACCAGACCACTCAGATTTGGGGTTCCGGGAATGGTGTAAGCAAACATAATATGGTAATCATCCACTGCGTTGAAGCCGTATAAGCGGGAGAATGAATCAACGGCATAAAGCGTTTTTGAATATGGGGAATAATAAATGTCGCGAGCAGATATATTTAAAGAGCGAACAAATTCCATTGTCCTATCGTTAAATATCTCAACAGAGTTTTCATTAGTAACATAGACTAAATCAAAATCTTCGTTTACAATCAGCGCTGGGGGCTCGGCAAGAAGTCTATATCCAGATAATGGTATTTTTTTAAGTATAGTATGAATGCTTCCGTCTATTACAAAAAGGCCTGTGACTGGATTGGAATAGCCGTCTGGGATATAATCAGCAATAGCATATAAATGGTTTAGTTTTGAGTTTACAGCCAGTACTTTTGAATCTATATTAATTCCATTAATTTTTGTATTTGATATTGTATCTATGACAGAAATTTTGGGCCCTCCAACATAAATTTTGTCGGTTTTCTCATTGACTGCTAATCCTGCAGCGTCAGGAATTCCAACTATTTTACCGCCTTTGACCGGATTCGTAAAAATTATTTTAGGAGGGTCCTCATCAGCTTTGATTAATGTTCCTTCGCTAATTCCTACTTGGCTCCAGAGACCTTGAGAGTTGCGAGACTTAACAAAAAAATACAGGGTTTGACCGGAGTATTTAGGATAACTACTATTATGGACTACCTTTTGAGCGTTTCCGGCCGAGATAAACGGGAACAGACTTCCGCCGCCCAGATCGAACTGGGAAACGCTATCCCCCGCATAGAGCCGGGTGTTTTCCGTTAAAAAACCGCCAGCAGCAGCTGTTCCCAGCGCAACCCACGCATCTGGGCCGGATTCTGGAACTTTCGCGTCCAAGTCAGGCTTCGCAGTATAGAGAAGGTAATGACCTTGCTGGTCCTCCCCGGAGGCGAACAAGCGCCCGTTAAATGAGACTAAGACGCTCCTTTCCGCATAGAAATTCATCGGGTAGGCGAATGTAGCAAAAACAGTCGGCTGATGTTCCCAAGGTTCTAATTCGCCTGTTACCTTGTTTATCTTGGCAGAATACAAGGTGTTTTCAGCTAAGAGAAAGAATCTTCCATCCTGAACCGCAACCGACGGATATATCCAGCTGCCTGTCGGAATCCGGCTTGTTTCGCGCCATTGTCCCAACTCACCCGTAGCCGGATTTATGTCTGAAAGAAACACACGAAAATACGGGACCCCTGAACCACCAAAATACGGAAAATCTATTCCACCAATAAAAACATATAAACGCCCGTCGTAAACCTGTGAATCATGACGCCAAGCTTTCACTGGCAGTTGGGGTCCGGAAAACCATTGTGAAATACTTCCATCCGGATTAGGTTTTGTATAATAAACAAATTTTACGCTGGTACATGGGTCTTTTGATGAATAATCAAATAGTTGGCCCCCAGTGACATACAAAGTATCTGTTGAGGCAGTGAGATTGAAACCTTCAGCTACATATCCTAAACACCCATCTATTGAATGTGTCTCAGGGATATAATCATATTCCGTTCCCGGAAAACTTAAACCTTGCGGGGCAAGAATTTTTCGGTAATTTCCAGCCTTGCCCGAGGACGGGTCTATATCCGCAACCGCCATGAAAGAAAGGCTTAGCCACGGTCCTGCCCCGGGGCTGGAGGCCGGATGCGTCTCCGAATGAGGCGTAATATCATAAATCCTGTTCCCCAGCACTGCAGAACGACCGCGATGGATGGAAATTCTGCTGGCAACGGCGGGCATCAGCCCATTAGTGCCGGGCCGCGGGATAGTGGATGTCCCAAGAGAATAATAATTCTCTGCGATATTGGATTCAGGATCGCTGGTAAGCCATGTTGCGCCTAATTTGTCATATATATCTGATTCGGATGCAGTGCGGACGACCGGCATTGACGGCGGAGTAATATCCTTTACAAATGTTAAAGTTACTGTAGCTACGTTGGAAATAAAAGAGGAGTTGCCTGCTGTATCAAAGGCCTTAACTGCAAAATAATAACAATTCGGAATGCTCAAATTTCGGATAGTTGTTAGAGCAGTGTTATTTGATGTTAAGGATATCTTATCCGATGAAACTTGAGCGTTTAAATAATCCGTTTCAGTTCTAATAGGGGAAGCAGTATATCTCACTTCAAAAAAAGAGATGCCGCTCCCCCCGGAACCTGCGGGGATTGTCCATGCTAAATCAATCTCATCTATGGCGCTACCTGATACTCCTGCAAGATCTATAACAGGCTCAGGGGGAATGCAATCCACTCCTGCTGGCGCGTTTACAATTAAAGATAAAGGACTTTTATTGTTCTCCTCGTCAATTGCAATAATGCCTATATAACAAGTTACACCGGCTAAAAGATGAGTCATTGTAAATGTCTCAGGAGAATCAGATGGTTTCGGAACCATAGTATTTGGATATGTTGAAGCAAAAATTAAAAAATCCTCAACAGTTAACGGGGAAATTGTGGAATATCTTATTACATACGAAGTAGCAGAACCACCTAAGCCATTGTCTCCGGTGGCGCTCCATGAAATGTTTATTTCCCCATGTAAAGAACCCTCAACTGCCTTTAAGTTTAAAATTGGAGAAGGTGAAACCAGATCCGTGGTTTTGATGGAAGCAAAATTTCCCCAGTATAATGAAGAATTGCCTGCATCGTCATAAGCTTTTAAATTAAAAAAATAAAGAGTATCAGGTTGTAAATTTTTGACTTCAAAAAACTCTTTTGTGCCGGCAAGCAATGTTGAATAATAAATTATAGAAGGAGCGTTTTCAAGCGCCGGGATGAAGTCATACAATAAATAACGAATGTCATAATATGCAGGAGAGCCAGAATCAAAATCATCACCGGTAGCTGTCCATGATAAAGTAGCTGAAGTTGAAGTTCTGTCCACCACATGCAAGTCACCTATGTTGCTTGGCGGGGTATTGTCTATGAAAGGAATTTTAAATTTCTGAATCATCCCATTACCCCAGTCTGAAGTATATATGTTCCCATCAATATCGGACGCAAGTCCGGTAATCTCCCCGTAGCCTCTTGAGCTTGAAAAATATCCTTGCTCAATGCCAGTTCTACCAAATTCCATAATAAAATTGCCGCTTTGATTAAAAATATGAATCTTATTAAGTTTGGGGGCATAGGCTAAAATAAAATCATTTGTCGGTTCAGTGCATATAAGCGAATAATTAACTCCACTCCCCCCAAAACTTCTAATATATTCCCCATTATTGTTAAATACAAAAATTTTTTTATAATAATCTGCCACATATAAAAATTGTCCGGATTTATCAATGGCTACATCCACGGGCGCTGAAAAAGATTCTGCTCCAAATGTTGTAATCTGCCATTTGAGCTGTCCATTGGAATCAATTTTTTGAAGAGATTTACCAAAAGGATAGTTAACAGAATATATATTTCCTGCTGAATCTACTACGACTCCAGATTGGGGTTGATTTGTAACTTGTGTTTTAATTTTATTCCCGTAAAAGTCATAAATAAAAATAGCCGACGTATAGGGAGTGGTAAGATAAATTCTTCCTGATGTGGAAATTGAAATATCTGCGCTTGGCCAAATCACATCAAAAGAATGAATTAAAGCGCCTGTTTTATCATACCTTCTAATAATCGGGGGGGACCCTTTATGTGCCACAAATATTTCCCCGGACGTGTTCTTATATACATCTATAAGCGGACCTGCATACGGATCAACAAAACTCATTATAAATTCAACTACAGTAAAGGCTTTAGAAAGAATACCTGATTGGCCATCTGGATTAACTACCCAAATATCCCAGTAACCAAAGGGCATATTTGATAGATTGAAAGTCGCTTTTATTATGTCCGGAGATATAAAAATTACTGAAGCGGCAGTCCTTTGATTAGAAGAATCTTTAATCAATTTTACTTGCGCACCTTGTTGAAAATTTAAGCCAGTAATAGTTATTTCCAAATCGCCGACATTAACTTCAGATTTTGGGTTTATTGAAATTATGGATGGCGGACCTGCTGAAAAAACGTTATCGATAATAATAAAAAGGAATACCAACAATGGCAAAATAGTCCTTTTAATTCTTCCCATAAAGACGTTTTATATTCAAGGCGCCGGAGAGCGCTAAAGAATACAATATAAAGAGAATTCCGGCGTTTATTTTTTTGAATTGCCCCATTTTTTAACCCCGCTTTTCCGGATAGATCAAAATGCTAAAAATAGTGTATATCTAACGTTGATGATTGTCAAGGAGAAATTTTTGTTTAAATTTTGTGGAATGGTTCGCTAAGTTATGCTTTCTTTTTAGAGATGAAATATGATTAGAGCAGGGCAAAATCAGTCTAACGCTATTCTAACACTACAGTGTCCAAATTAACTAATTTAAACCAACTTGTTCCAAGCAATAGTCTGGAGAAACAAAACTTTTAAAATTTCTTTTTTATTGATATTTTCTGTGTATCTCCGAGTTCGTTTACAGGACTTACTGCATAATCTATCTCGTTGCCTAACAATTTGATTCCCACCCCGCCGGTTATATTTTCTGGTCCTGCTTTTTGTTTTTGATTTCCAGCTGCCATGTATCCGGCTCTCAGAAAAAATCCGTTCGTTACATGATATTCAGTGCCAAGACTTATTGTATTTTCTTTGTCATATATCAAACGCTTTACGTCCATTGCAAGCCTGAAACCAGGTATCAGGTCGTATGCCATGCCCAATGTTATGGAAAGAGGTAAGGGGTCTCTCTGGTTTATGTATTTTAAGCCGGGTCCTATATTTTTGGCTGTTATTCCTGCTGTAATTGGTTTGTTTTTGAATTTGTGGGTTATTCCTAAATCTATTGCACCTGTCTGTGCTTTTTCACCTGCTATCTCGCTTGTTATC
>JACQWV010000081.1 GCA_016209085.1 Elusimicrobiota bacterium | reverse complement strand
GGCTTCTAGAACCACTGAACTGGGAGGGATGTGGAATCCGGCGACAGGAAGCGTGACTGATTATCAGCTGAGCGTGGGCGACAATTATACAAATCCGACCGGAATAAAGGGGTCATGGCAGTCCGTAGGCGATGTGTTAAAGAGCAGCGTTACTAATATTTCACTTTCGCCCGGTCATGTAACGAAACTGGTTTCCAGAATAGACGTGGATTCAGTAGAGTTTGAAGTGAAATCAACGGACGGGTTTGCGGACGAAGGAATAGCATACGTGGGCAATGAAATTATGCGCGTTTCAAAAAAAGATTCGGTGAAATTCACCATACTTGAGCGCGGCATACAGGGCTCTTTCAAGGGTCCCCACACCTCATGGGGCGAGGTCGTTTCAGACAGGGGCTACGTCCTGTCAGTCAGAGGCAAGATGTCTGACGGAAGTTACGTGCCTTCAACCGGCGGCGCTCCTGTGCTTATATACAGAATAGATACGAGTTATCCCTCCACGCCGGGCACGCCTGAGCCTCAGGTGCCGAAAGGTTCCAAGGCCGGCCAGACATATACCCTAAAATGGGACCCGTCCAGTGACGGCGAATCCGAAATAATGTCTTATGAAATACAGGAAAGAACAGGCACCAATCCCGTCTGGACAACAGTGACGGGAATTCCGGGTTATAAGAGCGGAGGCGCGATAAATAATATTTATACTATCGGCGATGTCGGTAATCCCGGAGAAAGTCCAAGGCCCTTAGGCCAGTATTACACCTACAGGGTGAGAAGCTGGAATTTTGCGGGTCTGGCCTCGCCTTGGTCCGAAATTTCAACTCCGGCAAGCACTGAAATAGGCCAGGAACTCATCACAAAAGTTTCAAGTTTCCCGAACCCGGTTGATTTAAGAAAAGGCGGAGCCGAAGGCCGGGCAGTCATAACCTATGAATTAAACGACGATGCCGAGGTTACCATAACGCTATACGACCTTCTCGGATACGTGGTGAAGGAATTTAAATTCTCAAGGGGCTCCAGCGGCGGCAAAATGGGACCCAATTTCATCACATGGGACGGCAAGAACGAGTTGGGCAATGTCGTGTCCAAGGGCGGCTATATAGCCAGAGTCAAGGCTTCAAGCCCCAAAGGCAGCAAAGTCATAACCAGGAAGATAGGAGTGATACATTAACTCGAAAAACTCGGTTGTCTATGACTTTCATTGACAAATAACCGTATAAAAAAATGCGCCGAGTTTTTCGGAATTATAAATTTTAAATTATGAATTCTTAAATTGAGAATAACTCAAAATTCAACATTCAAAATTCATAATTCCCAAATTCGTTCGCCAATACGGCGAACGCCCGCTGAAATAGCGGGCGAATTTGGGTTAAGGTTGCAAGTCTCAAGTTACAAGTCAAGAAAAAGCCCTTGACAAGTCAAGGGTGGCGTGCTATAATATGAATAGAGAGATTAAGAAGTTAAGAGATTTAGAGATTAAGTTGGAAATTAGGAGAAAATAAAGAGGTAATTATTTTGTAATACCTTATTGTTACGATAATAGCAAAGTCTGAGCGATCAGGCGGCGCAAAGCTGTGACCCCGCCGTTGGCGGGGAGTCAAGTTGCCGAAAACAAGATGAACTTTTTTGTATTTGCCCCGTTAGAAATAAGCCGCCCCAAGGCGGCTGTCGCCGTGCCCTTCAGGCAGGGCGGATTTCTAACGGGGTTTGCCTCGCGCTGTTATTCCCGTTTGGCGCCTTTCTTAAGCGCGGGGCTTTTTTATTTAAATCAAAAAATTTTATCGGCGAAATTTACTGTTTTATTTTCTTTCTTCCTTTTTACTTATCACCTTATCACCTTATCACCTTCTTTATTTGCTCAGTCCGGCGGCCAGCCGGGCCAGTTCATGTCTTACGGAGCAGGAGCAAGAGCTTTAGGTATGGGAGGAGCGTTTTTTGCAGTAGCCAATGACGCGAGCGCTTCATACTGGAATCCTGCGGGACTCGTTTTTCTTGAACAAAAAGAATTTACCGGAATGCAGGCGACCCTGTTTGAAGATACCAGCCTGAATTTCTTCACCTATGCTCATCCGACTGCTTCAAAAGGAACCTGGGCGCTCAGCATGACCCAGCTCAAGTCAACAGGATTTGAAAGGATATCCATCAAAGTCGATCCTTCAATAGACGAAATAGTTGAGTTTATACCCGGGGGCGCTTTTGACAGCATGGAAAGAGCTTTTGCGTTTTCCTGGGGGAGAGACGTAAGCGACAGACTTGCCTTCGGTTTTATGGCAAAAAACATCCAGAGATCCCTTGATACCTCGGGAGACTCCTTCAACTCGGTTGACGTGGCGATGATAAACAAAGTTTCGGGAAATTACAGAATGGCCGTAGGCGTGCAGAACGTTTTCAGCATGGCTTCGGGAGACACCGACGACAAGCTTCCGCTGACTCTTAAATTCGGCCAGGCGCTGAACCTTTTTAAAGGCAGTCTTGTGTTCGGCCTTGATTTCACAAAGCCGCAGGCAGCCGACATGAACTGGAGATTCGGCGGAGAATACTGGCTTTTGTATTGGACTGCCTTGAGATTCGGAGTGGTCGGCTCGCCTCAGATACAGGAAGCGGATTTCGGAATCGGCATAAAATATAAAGACTTCAGCTTTGACTGGGCGCAGGGCATTCACGACATGGGCGCTACGACCCGTTTTTCAATCACGATGCGCATGGGACAGTCCAACAGGGCCAAGCATGACATAAAGGTCAGAGAGCTTATAAGGCAGGCAATGCATTATTTCAAGTCGGGCCTCTTTTCAAAAGCCGTTGAAAAGCTTAAAGTGGCCATTGACGCGGAACCCGGCAACATGGAGATCAGAAGAATGCTTACCAAACTTGAGGCCGCAATAAGCTATGTCCCGGATGCCAGGGGAAGCGACGAGGTACCTACGCTTATACGCCGCGGCATAGTGGGTTATGTGGACGGAAAGGATATGAAGACCGCCGTGAACACCCTGAGGCACGCGTTTAACAAAGACCCGAGGAACGACAGGCTTCTTTCACTCCTGAACATGGTTGAAAGAGAAGCGAATTTGAGCGAAATTACGAAGAAACCCGAGGGGCCTGAAATGTTCACCTACATTGACCAGAGAACTTATGACGCAAGGCAGGCCATTTACGAGGGTAAATATGATTTGGCGATGAAGAGATCCCAGGATATACTTGAGCTGGAACCCAATAATGAAACGGCTCTTGAAATAATGGGAAGCGCTCTTTATCTCATGGAGCAAAAGGATAAAGCCAAAGTCATATGGGAAAAAGTGCTTGAAATCAACCCAAATAACAGGGTAGTCAAACAATTTCTACGGCAGATAAAATAAAGAATAGTAATTTAGTGAGTAAGTGATTAAGCGATTAAGTTAAGAAGTAAAAACTCAATCGCTCAATCTCTCAATTACTTAATCGCTATTTTTTGACAGCTGAAACGACCCTGCTCCAGCGTCCGTTTTGCGCGGGCGCTGGGGCAGATTATCTCCGCCAAATTTCCGTAATCTTTTTGTAATACGATAAAAGTAACATTATACAGCTAATTATGCCTATAGTATTGTTTTTATTAATGTCTTTTGCCTGGTCACAGGAAATGGACGTTTCGCTTCTGCAGAAACAGGACAAATTCAGGAACGAAGTTGAGGAGAAAATAAAGTCCCAGATTCTGGACCCTATTTTCGGAGCGGGCCGGTCGTTCGTCTTCGCGGACGTTGAATTTGAAATAATAACCAGAAAAGCGGACCAGAGCAAGGACCATGTAGGCCTGCTCCAGCAATACAAAGAGAGAGGCGCCCAGCAGGGACAGGGTCTGGATGCGGACTACATTCTTCCCGGGGTGCCGAAACCCAAATCCATATTCGGCGCGGAAGGTCCCAAGCCTACGGCAGCCACGGGTTCGCAGGCCCAGCAAAGCAAGGGAGCGCAGGAGGTAAGATACGCAATAGACACCGAGATTACGAGATTCCAGGTGACCGTGGCGCACGATGTCACGATTTCAAGCGATAATCTGAAACTGGCAAAGGAGAGGATTGATGATTACCTGCTGCCTTATAAAATACGGAAAAAAAATCCGCCGATTGTGCTGTTCAAGGCCACCAGGTTTAAGAGTTATAATGTTCTTGACGACCTGAAAAGACCGGGAGTGTATCTCCCGCTTTTATACGCGGTTTTGTTCCTGCTGCTTCTCATGTTTCTCTTCGGACCGCTATGGGGATTTTTCAGGAAATATGTAAACGCTCTCGTGCAGAAACCAGGAGCCGAAGTTAATATAGAATCCAAAACAGAGGTTCCCCAGGGTGCTGGAGGCGCCGGAAAGACAGAAGGCTCTCAGGAAGGTCATCAGGCGATTGACATGACGTTTGAGCAGAAAGAAGAAGAGGAACTTATGAAAAAGTTTGAGCCTTTTACCTACATAAACGAAGAGAATCTCAAAAAACTCATTTACATGTTTCTTCTGAAAAAAGAGGATCCATGGGTGATTGCCGTAGTCTTGAGTTATTTAAAGCCCGAACTTTCAAAAAAAGTGCTTTCCATGCTTCCTCTTGAATTGCAGACAAAAATAGCGCTGGAGTCGCTTGCGGTAAAGCAGGTCACGAGGGAGCAGGTCAAGGCGATAAACAAAGAGCTGAGAGAAAAAGTGGATTTTGTCGTGGGCGGCATTGAGCGGCTTGCGCAAATGCTTGAGGAATGCGATCTGGACACAAAGAAAAACATTCTTGAATATTTAAAAACCCAGAAGCCTGAAATCTACGAAAAGGTCAGGAAAGTCATTCCAATGTTTGAGGATGTCGTGCAGTATTCCGACAGGGACATGCAGATTATAATAAGGAACGTGAGCAATGAAGACGTAGCAAGGGCAATACACGAGACAGAACCGGCCATAACGGAGAAATTTTTCTCTAATATGTCGGAAGGCGCGGCTAAAACAATCAAGGAAATCATGGAATATTCAGGACAGGTTACGCCCGTACAGGTTGATCAGGCGCGGGCCAAAATACTGGATGCGATTAAGACTTTAGAGGCAAACGGAAGCATATCGCCGAGACCGGGGATGGAGGAGATTTCTATCATTGACAATCTGGAAATGTCTCAGGATTCGGCAAGAACGGAAAAGTTTAAAAACATAGCGCAGAAAACAGAAGAGGCCAAATCCGAAACCAATCCGGACGAGGCTTTGCAGTATTTTCAGACAGGCATTGAGCTTTATAATCAGGCCCGGTATGAAGAAAGCGTTTCGTATTTTCAATATGCGGTAAGTCTCAATCCGGCTCTCGGGCAGGCTTATCAATATCTGGGTTCCGCGTATTATTCTTGCGGCCGGATTGACGAATCGGTTTCAGCTTATGAACGTTATTCTTCTTTGAGCCAGGACCCTGCCGTAGCAGAGTGGCTGGCTAATTTCAAACAGCAGGTCGGAAAACAGCAGTAACCAATGTTTAGTGGTTAGTGGAGAGTGGTTAGTGATTAGTTTTTACTATCCACTCGCCACTAATCACTATTCACTATAATTAAGTAGCTGCAGAGCGAAGCTCTGCTATAAAGAAAATAAAAGTTTTATAAAATATTTTTTGAATTTAGGGAGAAATTTTATGGAAGAAAAAGATAAAGATAAAAAACCCAATATGCCTCCGATTCCTCCGTTGCCTGGCGCCGGGCTGCCGCTTTCAAAAAAGCCCGATGTGCCTGCTCCTCCTCCGCCGGGCATGATAAAGCCGGTCCCGCTTGGATTCCCGGGACAGCCTTTTTCAGTGCCGGTTCACCAGCCCGCCGCGTCTGAAGCAGCCAGGCAGAAGGAAGCTGCTCTGGAGGAAGCGAAAAGACTTAAAGAGGAAAAAGAAAAACTGGAAAAGAAAATGCTGGAAATGGAAAAAACGGTTTCCCAGGAGAAGGAAAAAGCTCTTCTCGCTACCCTGAAAAGCCAGCAGGACGAAGTGCTCTCCTCAAAAGTAGAGGCGTCTCTTAAAGATATACAGGACAAGCTCAGAAGGGACAGGTACGAACAGGAAATAGAACAGGAGAGAATCAGTCTTAAGGCAAAGATAAAAGAGCTTGAGACAAGACTGGTGCAGGAAAGAGAAACGTGGGTGCAGACTCTCCATGCCCAGGTGCAGGAAAGAGAATCCCAGAGCAAGGATGTGGAAGGACATTTTGTATGGCGGTTGCAGGAGATGGAAAGGCGCTGGCTGGATGAAAAAGCCCAGTGGCAGAGACAGCTTACTGTAAAAGAAGACGAAATCAGGGCGTTTAAAAGCACGGTTGAAAGGCTTAAAGACGTTGAAGAAGAGCTTAAGGAAACGAATCTGGAAAAAAGCATGCAGGAAAAAGAGGTCTCCCGCTTGAAGGACGACATTCTCAGACTGGAAAAGGAAAAATCGTCTTTTGACTCCTATATAAAGAATCTGCCTGAAAAAGAAAGAGAAACGGCAAATCTGCGGGCTGAAATATCAGTCATGAAGATGAAGGAGGAAAAAAGCCAGTCGGAATTCAAGTCGAGAGAAGACAAGCTTTCGTCTGAAATAGACAGACTGCAGAAGGAAGTGGGCACGATAGCTGACAGGAAGGAAGCCCAGATGAAGGATGAAATAAGGTCTTTGCGCTCAAAGTATGAAAACACGCTGCAGGAAAAGGAGAAAACCCTGGCTGAAGTTTCCGGGGAAAAGGTAAGGGCCATATCGGAGCTGGTGAAACTCAAAGGCTTTATTTCCAGGATTCAGGCCGTAAACGCGGCTCTTGAAAAAGAACGCAACAACTTAAGGGTTGATAAGATGCAGATGGCGCAGGCCATGGCTTCCAATATTGAAGAGATGAAAAAACTGAAAGCCGCACTGGACGGCATCAGGGAATGCCATGCGGCGGAAATGCAGGAACTTCGGCGGAAATACGAACTCCAGCTTGACAAAACAAAAGCAGACTATGAAAAGGAAATAATAGGAGAATACGAAAAGAAAATAGACGCTCTCAGGATGCATCACCAGCAGGAGAAAGTGGCTGAGGATAAAAAGCGCCAGGACGAATTAGCTAAAGTCCTGTTTGAGCGCCAGTCTGAAATGGAAAACAAGCTTCTTGAAATGAGGAATAAATATGAAACCAATCTTGCGGAAATGAGGAACGCGCTCAGGAACCATGCGGAGCAGGAATACGCCGAAGAAACAAGAAAACTCAGAACCTCTCTGGCGCAGTCTATGGATAAGGCGGCCGACCTTGAATGCAGAATTAATCAGGAGAGGATTGAAAGAAGCGCGATGGAACAGAAAATAATCGACAGCCAGAGAGATGCAGCTGAAAAAATCGCTCTCGTTGAAAGTCAGTCCGCAAAGCTGTTTGAGGAGAAAAGAGCGGAACATGAGAAATACGTTGCGTCTCTCAAAGAGCAGAATGAAAAGATTCAGCAGGAATCCAAGAAACTTCAGAATGCCTGCGCCGCGCTGACTTCCCGGAATGCGGAATATGAGAAATACATTCAGACTCAGAATGCCCATCTAAACGGGTCCCTCGAGCGGATTGAGGAGCTTACGCGTCAAGCGGCAGAGTCTTCCAGGGAATCGGCGGAAACTAATGCGGCTCTTGAAAATCTGAAAGTAGAACTAAAATTGGAATCAGAGAACAGGGCCAGGTTTGAGTCGGAGATTGCGTTTTTAAAACAGAAATTACAGCAGACCGAATATACGGTCTCTGATATAAATAACCAGCTGATAAAAAAGCAGAAAATAGCCGAAGAAATTCAGAAAGAAATGGACAGCCGCATCAAGCAGGACAGCCAGGCGATTGAAGAAATGAAGCAGGAAATCGGAAAATATAAAGATATGGAAAAAAGTTTTGCCGCCAGGCTTAAATGGGCGATGAAGAAAAGGTGATATGCGAATTATATATAATACTATCAATGATTACTCTGCAAAAGCTTAACGGAACTGAAATCGTAGTAAACGCGGAATTGATTGAAAGCATTGAAGCGACGCCGGATACGGTCATAAATCTGGCCACCGGCAACAGATTTATCGTGAAAAACTCAATGCAGGAAGTAATAGACAAAATTATAGAATATAAAAAGAAAGTTTACGCGGACAAAAAAGCCGTAAATCCCATAGAAGGATACAAAAAGCAGTAACCAGTGGCCAGTAATCAGTGGCAAAGCGGGAAGTAGGGCAAACCTTTAGGTTTGCATAAGCAGGGCTAAAGCCCTGCCCTACTGGTTACTTGGTTACTGATTACTGTAGTAATGGGAAGGGTGCGACACTCAGGAATTACTTTTTAGGAAGGGTTCAGCGAGGCGGGTGACAAATGGACATTGCAACTATAAGCGGAATCATCATATTTTTCGGTTTCGTAGTGGGGGCCGTCTACATCCAGGAAGGCGTGGAAGGCTTCAAACCCTTCCTGAATATTGAGGCCTTTCTGGTCGTTATGGGAGGCACTTTGTGCGCTCTTTTAGTCAATTATCCGCTCAGCCAGGTGATAAGCGTAGGGAAGGTTCTTAAAAAAGTAATGGCTTCAAAAGGAGAAGACACTTCTCAGATAGTCTCCACGTTTCTTTCGCTGTCCAAAAAGGCCAAAAAAGAAGGTTTCTTAGCTCTTCAAAACGACGTAAAAAGCATTGACAATGATTTTCTTAAAAGAGGCGTTCAGCTTGTGATTGACGGCGCCGACCATGAATTCATAAGGAACATGCTTGAAACCGAACTGGATTTTATCAGGGAAAGACATAAAGTCGGAAGAGAAGTGTTCAATTCGCTTGGAACCTACGCTCCCGCCTTCGGCATTATCGGCACGGTTCTTGGCATGATTCTGATGCTGGCTTCCATTGAAGACGTCTCAGCCGTTCCCAGAAGAATGGCTCTTGCTCTTTCAGCGGCTTTTTTCGGTCTCGGAGCCGGCTACTGGCTTTTTCTCCCTATGGCAGGCAAGTTAAGGCGGAGATCGGATGAAGAAATATTCGTAAAAGAAATCATCATCAGAGGCGTCCTGCTTTTGCAAAGCGGCGCGACTCCGAGCATTGTAGAGGCCAATTTGAAGGCTTATCTGGAGCCTTCAAAACGGACCGAAATCAAGGAGGCGAAAAGCGCTTAACCCGAATCCTTCAGTTTCCCGTCTGCCCAATACACAAACCAGCGTCGGGTAACCAGTGGGCGAGCAGGAAGGATTCGGGAGTTATAAGTTTTGAGTTTTAAGTTGTCTGAAACTCATAATTCATAACTTAAAATTCCCGACTGCAATTTTCGGGTTAGTATGGCGATAAAAGCGAGGAATCTGATAGACGAAGACGATCCCCGGGTCAGCCAGATCGGGCACCCGGCGCCGCCGTGGCTTGTAAATTACGCGGATTTAATGACGGAATTGGTGTGTTTTTTCGTGATTTTATACGCTTTGTCCGCTGCTTTGAATAAAAACATGCAGAATGCCGCTCAGCAGATTAAGGAGATGATTGAAAAAAAGGAGATTCAAGGCCAGGTAAAGATAGACAAAGAGGGTCTGAAAATTTCCCTGGAAGAACACGGAAAACTGGCTTTTTTTGAAAGCGGCAAAGCCGAACTTACCGAAGGCATGAAGGAAACTCTGGATAAACTTCATGGGGTGCTTTACAAGCTTTCTGAAAAACACGATATAGTCGTGGAAGGCCACACAGACAATATCCCGATAGCGACTAAACAGTTCGCTTCAAACTGGGAACTCTCTACAGCGAGAGCAATAGGCGTTGTGAAATATTTCCTCGGAAAACAATTTTCTCCGAAAAGGCTTGCCGCAATAGGATACGGCGAATATCATCCTGTGGCGCTCAATGACACGGAAGACAACAGAAGAAAAAACAGAAGAGTGGTTTTTTTCGTCAAAAACGAGCCCTATAAAGACGAAATTAAACAACAAGGTGATAAGGTTATAAGGTGATAAGGTTATAAGGAGAAAAAACCGAAATAATGAAAAGGATATTTCTGGTTACTGGTTACTGGTTACTGGTTACTGTTGTTTTTTCCGGCTGTTTCGGCGGATTGAAAAGGCTCAGGGTGGTTGATTTTACGGATAGCAGGGTTACCGACCTCACCCTTACTAAAAAAGTCATAGGCAAACGGGATTACGTTTTTTTCTCAACCACTAAAACAGGGGTCTTTCTGGAAGGCAACATTCAGGGAACTGTGACCGATTATAAAGATAATCCGATAGAAGGCGTTACCGTCAGGGCGGCAGCGGATTCGGCGAGAAGCAAGGGAGAATTCGGCGGGGAAGAAATCGCGGGCATTGAGGAATCCGCAAAGTCTTTTGTGGAACTTCTGTTCACGCCCGGCATAACTGATTCGCAGGGATTGTTTAAAATACACTTTTCCCTTCCGGTGGTTGACGACGAAGTGGACGTGAAAGGCAAACTTGTTTACAATCCCGGATGGGAGCAACAGAAAGTCAACATAGGCAAGGCATACGAGCCGCAGATGAAGGAATCTCCTTTCCGCCTTTATTATAGCCTGGACACGGGTTTCCTTGCGTTTGCAGAGGGGATAAGGAAAGTCATTGTTCAGCCGATAGGAGAAGGCAAAGGAAGATTGGACGTCCTCCCGGGCAGCAAAGCCCCTGAATCAACCGCTCCCGCAAAATCCGCGCCCGCAGTCGGACAGGAAGAAGAAGATCTTTTTAAAGCATTTAATCTGGAATAAACAATGAAAGTCGTAGTGGCGATGAGCGGCGGGGTGGATTCCTCGGTGGCGGCCTGCCTTCTCAAAGACTCCGGTTATGAGGTTGTGGGAATAACCCTCAGGCTTTTTCAGGAAGACTCTCCGGCAAGAATCCAATGTTGCGGTTCCCAAATTTCCGGGCATAAAGCAAGGCAAGTCTGCGATGTTCTCGGCGTCAGGCATTATTTCAAGGATTCCAGGAATGTTTTTTCTGAAAAAGTCATAAAAAACTTCGTTTCTGAATATAAATCCGGAAGAACTCCCAATCCATGCGTTGAATGCAACAGAGCCGTAAAATTCTCCTATCTCTTTTCAATTGCGCGGGAAATGGGGGCTGATTTTCTCGCAACAGGGCATTATGCAAGAATATTGCGGGAACCGGTCGGGGGACAATGCCCCCGACACTTGATGAGCCAGAGGCTCGTTGTTCCGGGCGGGGGAGCGGCGCTTTTGAGAGGCATTGACAAAAATAAAGACCAGAGTTATTTTCTTTATTGTCTTAAAGAAACGCAATTAAGCCGGATATTGTTTCCCTTGGGAGATTTGACAAAAAAAGAGGTCAGGGAGACGGCGCGCCTCCGCAATCTGGCGACTGCCGGGGAAAAAGAAAGCAAAGACATCTGTTTTGTCGGAGGAGCGGATTACGGCGCGTATCTTAGAAGAAACGGTTTAAAAACTTTTCCCGGCGTCATAGCGGATTCAAGGGGGAGGATTGTCGGCAGGCACAGGGGATTTTTTAATTATACCATAGGCCAGAGGAAGGGTCTGGGGATTTTTTCCGGACAGAGGCTTTATGTAACCGGGATAAATCCGGAAAAAAACCAGGTCACCGTCGGTCCGCTTGAAGAAGCCATGACAGGATGTTTCAGGATAGCCCAGGTTAACTGGATTTCTGATAATACGGCTGATGGTTCTACCTTGCCCTTCGGCAGTGAGCTCAGGGCCGAACTGCTCGCCATCAATCCTGAGCGCAGTCGAAGGATTGATTCCTTTGCGGCGCAAGGAAGAAAATTAGAGGTGCAGCTCAGATACAGGCATAAGCCGGTAAAATGCTCTTTTACCCACATTGCAAAAGGGACATTGGAAATCAAGCTGGAGTCGCCGCAGTTCGCGGTGACTCCGGGTCAGTCAGCTGTATTTTATGACGCTGACAGAGTTGTGGGAGGGGGAATAATAGAGAGGGATGAAAGATGAGGGATGAGAAAGAAGAAGGGAAAAGGAAACTGCAAAGATGAAGAAACTGAAAATAGGCGTAATATTCGGAGGCAGTTCGGTTGAACATGAGGTTTCAATCGATTCAGCCAAAACAGTTTGTTCCAGTCTGCGCGCAGGAAAGCATGAAATATTTCCGATTTATGTGGACAGGAAAGGCGGCTGGCATCTTGTCCGGTTTAAGGATTTTACTGCTGAGTCCGAAGGCGGTTCGGAAATCACTCTTTCCCCCGGAAGAGGAAATTTTATTGTAAGAAAACGCTCCCTGCGTCTTGACGCGGCATTCCCGGTGATACACGGTACTGCCGGGGAGGACGGAACTCTCCAGGGCCTGCTTGAAATCATGCGCATTCCTTATGTGGGATGCGGCGTTGCCGCTTCCGCGCTCGGAATGGACAAGATTCTGACGAAAAAAATAGTTCAATTAGAGGGTCTGCCGGTATTGAAACATGTCGTAGTCGACTCTTCAAATATTTCCGGAAGGCAATGGGTTTCGGATTCCGTCAAAATGGGATTCCCGCTTTTTGTAAAGCCGGTCGCTTTAGGTTCTTCGGTGGGTGTAACAAAAGTGAAACGTCCGTCCGAACTTGAGAGAGCGGTTATGCAAGCTTTAAAATACGATTCAAAAGCGATCGTGGAAAAAGGCGTGGACAAAGCAAGAGAGATAGTCTGCGGGATTCTGGGAACGGAATTTAAAGCGCGTTCAAGCGTTTGCGGCGAAGTTGCGCCTGGAGGCTTGCATGAGTTTTATGATTATAACGCCAAATACATAGACGAACACGGATTTGATTTCACGCTTCCGGCGCGGCTTTCAGGCAGCGTATCCGATAAAATCAGAAAGACGGCTGAAGCAATCTTCAAACTTGCGGGATGCAGCGGCATGGCAAGGGTGGATTTCCTTGTCAATCCGGATAGGGAAAAAGAATTTTATTTCTGCGAGATAAACACCATACCGGGTTTTACTTCGCACAGCCTGTATCCGAGGTTGTGGGAGGCTACGGGGTTGCAAATAAGCAGTTTGGCGGACGAACTTGTGCGTCTTGCTTTGGAAAGGCACAAAGATAAACAGAAGATAAGGCTGATAGGGAAGTGATTATAATTAAGTTTTTAGGCTTCTTTACTTAATCACTAAATTACTTACTCACTCAATCACTCTTGTTGTTTTTTGGGGATTCCGGGTAATATATATTCCTCTTCTTCGCCGGCTGATTGTTCGTTCTCAGAAGCCCCTGCCTCGTCCTCGTCCACATACACGTATTCATAGTCTTCATCCTCTGCCTGGATTTGTTTTGCAGGTTTTTGAGGGAGCGCCTGAGTTTTTGCCCCTGTTTTTGCAGGAGTTCTTTTTCCTTTGCCTTTCAGCTTTGAAGTTTTTCCCTTACCAGGTCTGGCGGTCATGGGCTTATGGGTTTCTTTTGCAGGCGTTCCCTCTTTGGCCGTAGCCTGCGGCAGGCCGGAAGGCGCGTTTGCGGGCTTTAAATCTTCTTTTTTAACCGCCAGCAAATCCATTATTTTCCTCGCGTATTCATCCAGAGGTTTTATGATTTTTTTATCGTAATCCACTTCAAATGCGTATGAAATCTGGGTTTTCATGTCCGGCATGGGAATCTTTATCAAAACCTCGTAAGACATGCCTGCAAGAGGAGCGGCGCTCCATGTCGCGAGATCGGGATCTGTTTTCTTCTCCCTCGCATCCGCCTGTATCAGGGCTTCCAGAAAAGGCCCTTCCGGAGTTATTGAATATGATTTTGCGAATAAAATCACTTCATTGGATAAATCTGCCGGAATTTCCGGCTCGGGTTCGGTCCGGGCTGCGGCGGGCTTGCCAGTTATAAAATTCATGAAAGGAATCCGGCTGAATTGCGTCAGATCAACGAATTTTGTCACGTCAAAAATCCCTGCCTGTTTCAGCGCTATTGATGCGGTAGTCGCTACCCCTATCAGCAGTATCATGCTGAGAAGACCTTTAAAAATGACTTTTATAACAGAACGCTTTTTAGCTTTGGTCCCCTCATCCTTTATTTCATCTTTAGAAGTCGTTTTTGCGGTCTCAGCAGGAGGCGGTTCTTCCTGCTTCGGTATTCTGACAGTGTTAAACGCAGGTTCAGGCTGGTTTCCTTTGAGAATCGCTTCCTGGCGCGGTTTAACATCGGAACCCATGGAAATCAGGGTTTTTATCTCTGAGATTGAGGCGTCCAGAGCATAGATTTTATCAAAAAGCATTTGCTGGGAAGTGTTCCCGGCCTGAATCATGGAAATGGATTCCGCCATTTTGTCAAGTTTCTGGGTTACTGTTTCTGCATGAAAGGAAAAGTCCTGTTTGGCCACTGAAGATTTTTCAAGATTAGCCAGTTTCATTTTTATTTCTTCAACAACAGTAGAGAGTTCAGCAGGCAACAATGAACTTTGGCCGGCAGTCACAGACTGGTCAATCTCCGGAGGAATTTCTGATTTAGGCGGTTCATGGGGCTTTGGTTTTATGTCCGCATCAGAGATGTTCTGGGCTTTTCTTGAAATCTGCGAAAGCGTAAGCGGGTCAAAACTGCGGCTTGCGGGTTTTTCAGGTTCTCCTCCGGCCGTCGGCATAGCCTTCGGCGTCTGGGGGTCGGACGGCATAGCGCCCGACACTTGATGAGCCGGAGGCTCGTTGTTCCGCGCCAGTGGCGCTGTTCCGGCAGGGGGAGAATCTTTTTTGCCGGCTGAACCTAATCTTTTTACTGTAAATCCTCCGGAAGGGGCGTTTTCAGCGGATTTCTGGACTTGCTCGCCGAAGCTTTGTTGCGTAGGCGAGGCTTGTTCCTGTCTTAACGGACTCAGCGGTTTTAAAGACGGCCTGGAATCTTTGAGTATTTGTCCGTCCTGATGCGGCGGCTGTTCTGCGCCTTTTTGTGCCGGCGTTTGAGCGATGGGGGTGTTTTGAGAATTAAATGCGGCTGCTATTTCGGGAAAATTTATGGCTTCTTTCCAGTCTTCGGTTTTTTCTCCTACCGGAGTTTGCGGGCACACGAGTGTTGACGGCCCGAAATCCGAAAGCTCAAACAATTTCTCTTTATCATAGGGACCAGTGATTTCATTATTTACGTATACCCAGTATTTCATTTAATTCTCCATCTGCTGTTGTAAATATTCAGTCAACGCCGTTGGTGTAGGGGTCGTCCCTCTCCTTGAATTATAAGGACGGGAAAGTCCCTGTTCCCTGATGGAACAGGGGCGGATTCATCCGACCCGCATATTTTTCGTCCCTATCCTTGAATTATAAGGACGGGACAGTCCCTGCGTACGCAGGGACGGGCTCAATGAATTGAGCCCCTACATTTACGCCCAGGAATTTCAATGATATC
>JACQWV010000080.1 GCA_016209085.1 Elusimicrobiota bacterium | reverse complement strand
GGCGGTTATGTTTCAGGCGCGATTTATGCATATTCAAATACCATGTCTGCTGGAACTGACTATACATATTATTTTGAAGCTCAGGATTCAAGCGGCGCAGTTGCAACAGGAACGCCCACAATTTCAATTGACGCGCCGGATATTTTTGCAGTTGTGGGAAAAATTGCCGGTAAAATTACAAAATCAGATGGGGCAACCCCTCTTGCCGGCGCGGTAGTAAAAGCATATATCGGCGGAATAACAAAATCATTAACAACAACAAATGCGGCCGGAGATTATTTAATGACGCTGTCAACCGGAATATATGATGTTGAGGCATCTAAAACCGGTTATGAGACGCAAACTAAGTTGGCTCAGAGTGTCGTTATAAACTCCACGATATTAATTGATTTTGTATTATTTGCCAAAGCAGAAGAAAAACCTCAAAAAGAATACACAACTATTATCGGCGATAATTTATTTAATCCGCGGAACGGCGGCATTGCGAAAATTAAATTCAATGTGCCGACGCGCGGTAATGTGTCTTTAAAAATATATGATTTCTCAGGAGACTTGATAAAAACTTTATTTAATGGAGAGATCAGCGCAGGATATTACCAGAAAGACTGGGATGGCAAAGATGAGCATGACAGATATGTTGTGCCTGGCGTTTATTTATTACATTACGTCTATTCAGGCGGCAAAGAAGTAAGAAAAATAGGCGTTATGAAATGAAAAGATATGTTCAAACGATGCCGAATAAAGCAAACATTACGCCGTGTCATTCGGATAATTTGTTATCATTTAGAAAGTTTGCAATCAAGAGCGGTTTTTTACTGCAATTTTTATTGATTTTAATTTTTCCTGTTTTAGCCCAGGAAAGCGGGATGTTTTTAAAACTGCCGATTTCAGTAAAAGCGAGCGGCATGGGCGATTCTTTCGCGGCCATAGCGGATGAGCCCTTCGGCGTTTATTACAATCCTGCAGGTATTGCGTTTATTTCAAAACCGGCGGTTTCGTTTGCTCACCATATTTATTTACAGGACATATCCGGCAATTCCATCGGATTCGTCTCCACGATTGGTAATTTTTCTATCTCGGCCGCGCCTACTATTTTCAGTATGAAGGACGAGCCTGTTTATGACTCTTTTGGCAACGCTACAGGCGAAAGTTTCGGTTATAAGGGAATGATTATCCCTATAACAACTGCTTTCTTATTAGGCAATTTAGCCATGGGGTCTTCCATCAGATTTTATTCTGAAACAATCAGCAACCTGTCTGACAGGACAATAATATTTGATGCGGGTGGAATATATAAAGCCGGCAACTTGCGGTTTGGTTATGCCTCTATAAATTTGGAAGGTAAATTATTTGATTATGATTTACTAAAAATCCAAAGATTCAGCGCTGCTTATTTGCAAGATGATTATCTTTTGACCATTGATGTTAAAAAAGAGGGAAAGTTCGGCAATTCTCTCAATGCCGGCGCGGAATTCAGGCTTGCAGATGCGATAAAATTAAGGAGCGGTTGGAGATTTAAAGAAAATTTTGGCGGACTCGCTTTCGGTATTGGTCTTACGTTAGGAAAATTAGATTTTGATTGGGCGCTTCTAAACTACGGGGGTCTGGGCGATACATATAAAATAGGCATATCTTGCTGGTTTGGCTCTGAAAAAAAGAAAATTGACGAGGCAAAATTTATTGAAGAATTTACGTTCGAACCAAACAATTTTAACTCTCTTATTGTCAGAACCGCTAATATGATTAATATTGCAGTCATGGATTTTATCGGGAACAATGTTTCGCAGACTAATGCTTCTATAGTGGCTGATATTTTAAGAACGGAACTGGCACGTACAGAAGTCTTTAATGTAGTGGACAAAAATAAGATGAAATCTATGCTTACTGAACATGAATTCCAGGCTGGTGAATGTGTTGAACAAAAATGTGCAATAGAAATAGGCAAACTGCTTAATGCGCAGCAGATAGTCATCGGCTCTCTGTTAAGAGTGGCTGAAAAGTATTATATCTCAGTAACTTTGATTGATGTGAATACTGGAAAAGTTATCGCGTACCATGATATAGAAGTTTCGTCAAGTAAAAAATTAAAACAAGGATGTAGAATTCTTGCTCAAAAACTGTCCAAACGATAGTGTTGCTTGCCTCAAGCGGACAAGTTCCCATCAATTTCACTATTTCTTTCATTGTCTAAAACAGGGGCAAGCAGCCAGCCTAAGCCGAAGGTTATAGCTGTTCCGAAAACTATAAGCCAACTCCAGCCCAGCGCTATTATCTTTTTTTCGGACAGCACAAGCAGAACCGCCATAAGAACGGAACTCAGAATCATCGCAAAGACGTTGGCCTTGTTGGATTTCCTGGAAGTAAAAAGACCCAGCAGAAATACTCCCAAAAGACTCCCTGCCGTAACTCCGTTTATTTTAAAAGCAAGCCAGAGCATTCCCTCCGCCGCCTTGCAGAAATAAGCTATTGCCGCAAGAATGATTCCGAAGAAAACCACGCTGAATCTTGAAACCAGAAGATAGTGTTTTTCCGTTTTCATGCCCGCCGCAGCTAATCTGCGCAGGCAGGGCCTGTAAATGTCGGTTATAAAAGAGGAGGAAAGAGAGCTCAGAGGCGAATCAATGCTTGCCATTATTATTGCCGCCAGAACCAGCCCTTTCATTCCGGCTGGGAGCACGTTGACCGTGAAATTAGAAAGTATTTTGTCCGTGTTGTCCGGCAGCGGAAGAGAGGGATTTTGCCTGTAAAAGACGAAGAGCAGGGTTCCTATTCCCAGATAAATCAACAGAAGCGGAAGGGTCGCAAAAATGGTATAGACCATGGTTTTCTGGCTTGTCTTTCTCGTGTCAACAGTCAAAAGCCTCTGAGTCATTTCCTGGTCGGTCCCGAAAGCCGCCATTGAGCCGAAAATCCCGTTGAGCACCGCTATCCACAGGATGTTGGGATTTTTCAGGTTCCAGCCGAAATTCAAAACAGAAAGCCTGCCCGCTTCCCCGGCTGTTTTCATGAATTCAAAAAAATTTCCCCGTATGTTGAACAGGAGATAAAAGACCACGCCCAGTCCCGCGATATAAAACATAGAAGCTTCAAAAACTCCGGTCCAAATTACGGCTTTTATCCCGCCGAAGGCTATGAAGGCAATGCTTATTATTGTAAAAAGTCCTATAGTTTTCGGGAGGCTCCAGCCCATTATCACGGATACGGCAAGAGACGCGGCGTATAATCTCACTCCGGAAGCCAGAAGCCGCGTTATGAAGAAAAAAACAGAGCCTGAATACTGCGTGGCCGGGCCGAACCTGTGTTTCAGAAATTCGTAAACAGTGGTGCAGTCGTATTTGTAAAAAGCGGGAATGAAAAAATACGCTATGAAAATCCTCGCCAGCGCCGAGCCTATGAAAAACTGGAGATACTGCCAGTTTTCCCTGAAACCCACGGCAGGCACCCCGACAATCGTCATGGCGCTTATTTCAGTGGCCACGAAGGAAAAGCAAGCTGCCCAGCCCGGGATTTTTCTTCTTCCCAGGAAAAAGTCGCCGGTATCCGATTCTTCTCTTCCTTTAAAATAAGCTATCAGGAGAAGAATAGCCACTGTCGAGGAAATTACCAGATAATCGGGAAAAGTGAGCATAGTTAGTGAGTGATTAAGTGAGTAAGTAATTTTCATGCTTAATTACTCAATCTCTCAATCGCTTAATCACTTCTTTAATTACTTAATTTTTTAATTACTAATTTAACCGGCATTCTGCCTTTTGCTCCGGCTTTGGAAACGAGTATTTTCGCGCAGGTTATCTGAAATTCCCTGACCGCGCAGAAAGCGCACAGGCCTGCTTTGAGACTTTCTTCAAACTCGTCAAATACAAACGGGCTTCCGAAAGAAATCATCACGGACTCTTTTGCAAGACTCAGGTATTTTGATATTTCCCTTCTTTCCCTTTCTCCCAGGTTTATTTTCCCGCTGTACGCTCTCGGCCTTGAAAAAGACGCTGCTATCAGCTTGTCTATCTTATCCCTGCCGTCAAAAGGCAGGACTCTCACGCCCCGGACTTCAAGTTCTTCAACAAAATGCTTCCCGCTCCAGTTTTCAGGGCTTGTCAGAGGCTCAAAATATCCGACAACGTCCCCTTCTCTGAGCAGTTCGTCTTTTTTCTTGAACGCCCATGCTATGCAGGATTCGGAGCAGTCCAGAACGAATCTTTTGTGTTCGGGGCAGCCTATCAGATTGCGGGGATGTTTTTTAAGACTTCCCAGAGAAGTCTTTTTCACCATCGCGTCCTGGCGTTTCAGGGCTTTTTCAATGAAATCGTCCTTGAGCAGGCCGTCGTAATACGCCTGGGAGAGCGCCTCAAAAAGTTCAAACGGATTTTCAGGCACAAGCAGTATGTCCGCTCCGGCCTCAACCGCTTTTATGCCTGCGGAATCCTCGTCCGAGATGGCTTTCATTGAAAAAGCGTCCGTAACGACGCAGCCATCAAACTTTAATTCCTTTCGCAGAAGTTCTGTTATTATTTTTTTAGAAAATGACGCGGTGTTTTCAGGGTCTATGGAAGCAACCCGCAGATGACCTATCATAACCGCGTCCGCATTTTTCAACAGGGTTTTATAAGGTTTGAGTTCGGAATTTTCAAGCTCCTCCCTTGTTCTTGAAAGTTCCGGAAGCGCGAGATGGGAATCTACGGAAGTTTCGCCGTGCCCCGGGAAATGTTTGAGGCAGGAGACTGCGTTTTGCGAACGAAGTCCCGAAATATAGGCATGAGCGATAACTGAAACAATGTCCGGCGAGTCGCTGAATGCCCTTGTGTTGATTATGGGGTTTTCGGGATTTGATGCAAGGTCAACCACCGGAGCAAGAATCCAGTCAACGCCCAGAGCATTCGCCTCAATAGCCGTTATCTCCGCCTTTCTTCGCGCAATCTGCTGGTCGCCGGAAGCGCCCACTGCCATGTTTGAGGGCAATTCAGTCGCTTCTTTTACCCATTGCCCGGCGCCGTTTTCATAATCCGCGCAAAACAGCAGGGGGGTGTTAGAAGCGGATTTGAGAATTTTTATCGTTTCCGTGATTTCGTCGGCGCCTCCCCCGTAGATGCAGAACCCGCCCACGCCCATTTCCACGAGTTTCTCGGCTTCTTTTATATTCGTCTTTCCGAATCTGTATTCAGGATAGATAAGCCTTGCAAGATGGGAAGATTTCATTTGTTTACCTCCGCGTGTTTTTTTCTCTTTCTTTTATCCTGCGCCATTCTTTCAATAACTGCCCGGGCGTTGAAATTTTAAGTTTGCCGAAAACGTGAGGATGCCGTCTGATGAGTTTTGAATTTATGCTTTTTATGACGTCCGCCGCGGAGAAGCGTCCGGCCTGTTCCGCCAGGACGCTGTGAAAAACGACCTGCAGCAGAATGTCGCCCAGTTCCTCTTTCATGTTTTCAAAATCGTTTTTCCTGACTGCTTCCCTGAGCTCCGAGGCTTCTTCCGAGAGATATTTCAGAAGGGATTTGTGAGTCTGTTTTTTGTCCCAGGGACAGCCTTTTGAGCCGAGCAGAGTTCTCATTATGAAAACAAGGTCGTTGAAATCCGGGCTTTTTTTAAACTTTGGTTTTATCTGTTTCATTATCTATATTAAAAAGTATATAATTTTATCTATCAAAAAATATATAAAGCTCTGCTGGAGAGCGAAAGATTTAAAATATCCGGAGGCGGACAATGGTTATTAATCGTAAAGGCGAGGCAATGTTGAAAAAAGCTGAAAATATTAGTCAGTTTTGGGCGTATGATTTAAAATTTTCAAAAGATTCTGATTTAACTCTGTTGGATAATGTTCAATTCATATATGAGCTGTCGCTGGCAGAGTTGGAACTCTTGGCATTGGGGACGGATTTTGAGATAACCAATGGGTTAAGAGAATTTAAACTTAAAAATAAGTCTCAAGAATTAAAAGATAAACTCATAAAACGTTCTTCGTATTTTAAAAGCGTTGAGCAGGTATTCACTGATTATTTTTATTTAATCCAAAAAAACAAAACCCGGTCCGTCAATCAATATCTCACACACTGGATTTACCCGTATAAAGGAAAGTTCCATCCCCAGATGATTAGAGCCTTATTAAATATTACCGGATTAAAAGAAGGCGATATGGTTTTTGAGCCTTTTTCCGGAAGCGGAACAACCGCCTTAGAAGCTCAACTACTTGGCATTAATTTTATTGGGATTGATATGTCTCCCTTATGCGTATTGCAAGGCAAGGTTAAAACAAAATCAGTTTATGTTATAGAGGAAATTATAAAGTTAAAAAATACCATAATATCCAAACTTAAACCTTCGCTATTCAATAATGAACACGATTTTTATAAAGTCCTTAAAGACATCAAAAACGAAAACGTAAGAGATTTTTTTGCTCTTGCAAGATTATTAGCAGTTAGCGATGAATCAAGGCGCGGGCGGGATTTTGAGCAATCATTTATCAGAAATTTATATTTGATGATAGACTCTGTGAAAGACTATAAAGAAATTGCTGAAAAATTACATCTAAAGTTGGGAAATGTCGATCTTAAAATGGGTGATTCAAGGAAAATTGAATTACCGGACAACTTTATTGATGGAATTATAACCTCTCCGCCATATTCTATCGCCCTTGACTATGTAGAAAATGACGCTCATTCATTAGAAGATATGGGATATAAATTAAATGAAATAAGAGAAGATTTTATTGGCGTTCGTGGGAAAGGAAAAGAAAAAATTGACTTATATAATGCAGATATGGAGAAATCTTACAACGAAATGTATAGGATATTAAAACCTAATAGATATGCTGTTATAGTCATAGGCAATGCTACTTATCAAGAACAAGAGGTAAAGACAGTAGAATTTACTCTTGACTACATGACCAAAATCGGCTTTAAACTTGAAAAAAATATTTTGAAATTAATATTTGGTTTATACAATGTGATGAAAAAAGAAAATATTTTAATTTTTAGAAAGGCAGGGGAAAATGCCGGATAAAGATTATGTGGATAGATTAGAAAAAGTTATCAAACAAATGCTTGCACCGCTAAAAGACATTCCTTTTAATCTTGTGATTGAGACTATGACGGGGAAAAAAGTTATTTCTTTTAACTTTGAAAATCCAGAACATGCGGGAGTGCTGGAATTGCTAAAACAAACGGCTTTGATTTCGGGAAATGCAATAAATAAAGCGGGAATTTCACGGCCACAACCGAATGAGGTAGGGAATGATATTGAACCATTTATCAAAAATGCTTTAAACTCGTTGAAGTTAAACGCAAATGTCCCAACCGGCCCAAGTGGAAATAAAAAAAACACAGGCTATCCTGATATATTATTCTGGTTCAATAAAAAGCCATATTATTTGGAATGTAAAACATATAACATTGAAAATATTGAAACGACACAAAGAAGTTTTTACTTTTCCCCCTCAGATGAGTTTAAGGTAATCTATGACGCTCCACATTTTTTGTTATCATTTGAGATTTATGTTGCCGGAGAATCCGGGAGAAATCACATTTATAAGTGTAAGCATTACAAAATTTTATCTTTGAATGCATTATCTCTTGATGTTAAATATGAGTTTAATTCCGATAACAAAAGAATGTATTCGGGAAAAGACGGAACGATGATTTTAAGTGAAGGAGAAATTAAGTGAATTATAAAAGCAGAGGCGGTCAATGGTAAAAACAGCGGATAAGAATGCTCTTGTTTTTAATGTGCTGGACAAGGGATTCGTAAAGCTGGTTGAATTTATGGGAGGCGACCAGAGAGCCGTTGAATCAGCTCGCGTAAGTTTTGGCTCCCAATCAAAAGGAGAGGAGAGAGACAAAAAGTTGATAGAATATCTCCTTAAACACAGCCATCTTACTCCGTTTGAACACAGCATGTTTCAATTCCATGTGAAATGCCCGATTTTTGTGGCAAGACAGTGGATACGTCACCGTTGGGGTTGCATGGAAGGCAAAGTCAAACTCTATTTTGATTTGCCGGGGCGCAAAACGAAAGGAAAGCGCAATGTTTATCCCATGTCAGTGCAAGAAGTTTATGAAAAATGGTATTTTGGAGCAAAACCTATTACTCCATATTTAAAACCTATAAATTTAGATTTGATAAATGATATTCATTTATATTCTATTCCCGAATTAAGCCGTCTTTCAGGCCTTTCAATGTCTCAAATCCGCAATCAAGTCCGAGCGAAAAGGATGCAAGGCTATAAGACAAAAACCAGATTCGGCAGTATATGGCAGATAACAGGAAGGAATTTTAAAGAATATTGCCGACACAGACGGCCGGATGGAACCAGAATGCCTTTAAAAGAGAAACTTCAAAAGATGTGGCTGAGATGTTTAAATGAAGAAACCAAAGAAATTGAATACACCCATATAAAAGATGTATGGGCGACCGGAACAAAAAATGTTTTTAAAATTACATTGGAAAATGGATGTTCCACGACGATAACTGAAGATCATAAAATACTAACAGAAGAAGGCTGGAAAACATTAAAAGACGCCGCAGATTTAAATTTTATTAACGGCAAAGTTTCATGGTCAAAACAACCGACGTTGTTTGTCAACGGAGTTGTTCTTTATCGTTCCAGAGAATGGCTGAATGAAAAGAGAAAGGCAAAGTGGAGCATAGCGCAAATAGCCAATGCGGCCGGGATTTCTTATCATACTGTCAGAAAATGGCTAAAAAAACACAATCTTCAGTTTGCAAATGACGAAAAGGGATATAAAAAAGGAGATGTTCCGTGGAATAAGGGTATTCATTATAATACAAATAGAGTTTTTACAGAAGAACAGATAAATGCAATTCGTCTGGCCCGAAGCGGCATAAAAAGCAATTTCTGGAAAGGAGGAATTACATCAGAAAGGAAATCTGTTGCTCGTTGGACAAAAGAACAGGCGCCAAGAATTCATAAAAAGAATAACTATGCATGTCGGCTCTGTAATAAACAAAACGGCAATCTTATGGCTCATCATATAATTCCCGTATGGACTTCTTATGAATTGTCCAGAAATTTAGATAATTTAACGACGCTTTGCGCTCCATGCCATCGTTCAATACACGCTCAAAACAGGGAAGTGGAATTTGCGAATGCCTATGCAGGCAATTCTTTGAAAAGATTTCTCCAGACTTTCAAAATTAAACACAAACCCAAACCGCCGAAAACGTTTTTGCGGGTCATGCCGGTAAAACTCGCAAATATTGAGCATGCGGGGTGTGTGCCTACTTATGATATAGAAGTTGAGGGACGGCGTCATAATTTTATAGCTGATGGAATCGTAGTTCACAATTCTTATAATGAAATCAGTTCAAGATATACGGAAGTTAAGGATGAATTTTATGTCCCTGATGAATTTAGAATCCAGGATAAATTGAACAAGCAGGGTTCTCTTAAAACAGACGGAATTGACAACAAAAAACTGCTTGAAGAATATTCGGAAGCCGTCAAAAAATCATACGAAACGTATCAAAAACTGATTTCAGCCGGGGTCGCCCGCGAAATGGCAAGGATGGTTCTGCCGGTGTGCCAGTACACGCAGTTCTACTGGACCGTAAACGCAAGAAGCCTGATGAATTTCCTGGCTTTAAGGCTTGACGAGCACGCGCAGTTTGAAATAAGGGAGTATGCAAAAGTCCTGGCAGACATCTTTAAGGATAAAATGCCGTGGACATGGGAAGCGTTCAGTAAGAGTCAGGAGTCAGAGAATCGGGAGTCAAGAGTCATCGGGCAGCAGCCAGCAAACAAATAACAGCATACAGTAATATGAAAACTGCAGACAGACTGCTAATTTTTATGTTGCCGGCAATATTTATGCTGCCTGCTTTCGGCGCGGCTGAAGACGGTTCTCCGGAGAAAGTGGAGAAGAAAGATACAGGCAAACAGGAGACGGTGTTGATAAACGCCGGGAACGAGGGCGAGATACGGATAGGGGACATGGAGTTGTATGTCGGCGTGTCCGGCATAGCCTCGGCGCAGGACCTTTACGACATCCCGGCCCCGTTTGACGGCAGGATTGAAGAGGTCATGGCGGAGCAGTTTGACCACGTAAAAAAAGAATCCGTTCTTCTGAAAATGGTTTCTCACGAAATGGCGGCGATGCTGGATACGACCGGAGACGAGTCAAAGGAAGAGCTGGAAAGAAGATGGAAGGGGGTTTTTAATTATCATCTGGTTTACCCGCAAGGAGCCGGGATAGTCGCAAGTATATACATCAAGCCGAGACAGACCGTTTACAAAGGAGAAAGACTTTTTACCATAGCCAGAAAAGTAATCATAATCGGGAATACCACCGAACTTCTTTATTCAAAACCGCAGTTGGAAGCCCCAGCCGCCCTTGAATACGCAAGGGACTCTTCTGTGAAAGTGAACGCTCTTCTGAAAAACCTGATTCCCCTGAAGGACAAAGAAGGATTTTACAAGGTATGGCTTGAAGTGACGGATTTAAAGAATAAAATCAGGGTGGGCGGAATTTTCAAGGGCCATCTTTTTGTGGGGAGGACCGAAGAAGCCAGAATCGTGCCGAGAAGCGCTCTGATAGAAGCAAACGGGAAGAAATACATGGTTCTGGAAGTGGAGACCGGCCTTTCAACCAGAGAAGAAATTGAATTATTGAAGCCGGGAAACCATTTTCTCATGCCGAAATAAAAACGATAGTGGTAAGTGATTAGTGACGAGTGCCGGGTTAAAAAAACTAACCACTGAACACTAATCACTATACACTGCAGTTATAGGAGAACGATATGCAGGCGGATATTGCCATAGGTTTGCTTGAAACTTCGTCAATCGCAAAGGGGATTGAATCGCTGGACGCCATGTGCAAAGCGGCCGGAATAAAACCCGAAATCCACCAGCCCATTTCAAAGGGCAAGTATATCATCGTCGTTTCAGGGCCGGTCGGAGAGGTGGAATCTTCAATGGCGGCGGGCGTAGAAACAGCGGGCAAGACGGTTGAGGCAAATCACCTGATACGCAACGTTCACAAGGGAGTTCTATCAGCGCTTAATAAAAGAGTGAAGGCTGAAAAAATGGAGGCGGTCGGCATAATGGAGACGCGGGAGGCCCTGCCGGCTGTTTTTGCGGCGGACGCGGCCGCCAAGGCCGCTTTCGTGCATCTGGTTGAAGTCAACACGGGCAAAGGCATAGGAGGAAAAGGCTATTTCGTGATAAGCGGGGAAGTGGGAGCGGTCAGGAGCGCCATAAATGCAGCCGCTAAAACTCTTGACGAGCAGATGATAGTGTCAAAAATTGTCATCCCGTCCGCTCACAAACATCTTTCAGAAGCGATTTTTTAGCAGGAGAATTTTATGAAAATAGTCATAGGTTCGGACCATGCGGGTTTTGAGGCAAAAGAAAAATTAAAAAAATTCCTTCAGGAAGCGGGACATCAGGTGACGGATTTCGGATGCTATTCTATCCAGCCGGTTGATTTTCCGGACATAGCCATGCTTGTCGGCGAGTCGGTGGCAAAAAAGGAATTTGAAAAAGGCGTTCTGCTGGACGGTTTCGGCGGGGCGGTCTGTCTTGCTGCGAACAAAATCAGGGGCATAAGGGCGGTATGCGCTTACGACCAGATTTCCGCCAGGTTTGCGGCCGCGCACGAAGACGCCAACGTTATATGTTTAGGAGGCAAAACGCACGGAGACCTGGCCCTGCAGGAAATAATCAAAGTATGGCTGGCCACGCCTTTTGAAGGCGGCAGGTACCAGAAGCGTCTTGACAAAATTTCAGCGATTGAAAACAGATGAAACAGGCAAAAGTGATAGGAAGGGTTTTTTGCTCAAGGCAGTGCTGTTCCGTTGATAAGCGGACGTTGCTTCTGCTCCAGCCGCTTGACTGGGATACCGACGAACCGGCAGGCGAACCGATTACTGCTGCGGACTGCGTGGGCGCGGGAGCAGGAGAAAAAGTGTTTTTCGTTCAGGCAAGAGAGGCCGTCGTGGCTTTTCAGGACCTGGATACGGAAACGTCTGCCGGGACAGAACCGCCGCCGGTTGACGCGGCCATACTCGGAATAATAGACGGCAAGTCAGTCACTTGTGACATGTGACTTGAGACTTGAGATTTTAAAATGTTTATAGCAAAAGTCGTAGGCAATGTCTGGGCAACGAGAAAGCATAGACAGCTGAAGAACTGCAAACTGCTTCTTGTAAAGCCTGTATCAGCCGGCAATAGAGAGCAGTTCATCGGCGACACTGTCCTTGTATTGGACGGAGGCGTAAGCGCGGGGCCGGGCGACGTAGTGCTTGTTCTGGACGAGGGAGGCTCGGCAAGAAAGATTTTAGCCAATGACAGGGCTCCGGTAAGAACCGTAGTCTGTGGTGTGATAGATAAGATATACCAAAAGAATAGCGAATAGCGAGAAGGCGGGAATATATGCGCGAAGAAGACATTAAAAAAATCGTTGAGACTGTCGTGAAAATTCTCGGGGAAAAAGAAGCCGGCGTTTCCCCCAATGTCTCGGCCTGGAAAGTAAGCATCGGCAGCGCCGGAAAAGAATTCAGAACTCCGCTTGTAGCCGGACGTGGTTCTGCGAAGCTATTGTCAAGCGAAGCAGACCCGCCTGTTTGCCCGCCTTTGGCAAGGTCTCGCCCTGAAGGGGCGGACGGCACGGAGGAAAATACCTGCGGCGCGTCCTGCCAGAGCTGCAACCCCCTCAGCTACATGAGTCCGAACGACCTCAAAAACACCGGCGTTGACAGAGTCGGCATCTGCAACCCCACGGACGGCTGTTCAACAATAGCTGAAATGATAGACCACACGCTTTTGAAAGCCAACGCAACCCAGGAGGAAATAGGAAAGCTTGCAGAAGAAGCGAGAAAATACAAGTTCGCTTCGGTCTGCGTGAATCCCGCTTACGTGGCTCTTTGCGCCAGACTCCTGAAAGACAGCGGAGTCAAAACATGCACCGTCATAGGATTCCCGCTGGGTTCAACCACGCCGACCGTGAAGGCCATTGAGGCGAGGGACGCCATTGCCGGCGGGGCGGACGAAATTGACATGGTCATCAACATAGGCGCTCTCAAATCCGGAAACGACGTTTTTGTTTTAGACGACATAAAGACCGTAAGGGAAGCTACGAGAGGAAAAATATTGAAAGTGATAATAGAAACAGCGTATCTTACGAAAGAAGAGAAAATCAGGGCGTGCCTGCTTTCAAAACAAGCAGGGGCGGATTTTGTGAAAACGTCAACCGGGTTCGGGCCTTCAGGCGCCACTGTTGAAGACATAACGCTCATGAGGGAGACGGTGGGCCCTTCAATGGGAGTGAAGGCTTCCGGAGGCATAAAGGACTGCAAAACAGCCAGGGCAATGATTGAAGCCGGAGCTACGCGACTCGGCACCAGCGCGAGTATAGCGATAGTGTCGGGCAAATCCGCTGAAAAAGGACAATATTGAAATAGTGATGAGTGGTGAGTGAATAGTGGTGAGTAGAGGAAAAACTAACCACTATCCACTGAAGTTAATTGGAGGAGATTATGTCAGAACCGAAAGATGCATTGGGATTACTTGAGACCAAAGGATTCATAGGAATGATAGAAGCTTCCGACGCTATGGCCAAAGCGGCCAAGGTCAGGCTTATAGGATACGAAAAAATAGGTTCGGGTTACGTCACGACCATGTGCCGGGGCGAAGTCGGGGCTGTCAGGGCCGCTGTCGAAGCAGGCGCGGCAGCCGCGCAGAAAGTCGGAGAGCTCCTGAGCGTTCACGTGATTCCGAGACCGCACGAGGACGTGGACAAATATCTTGAAGCCATATCAATCAAAGTAAAATAATAATTAAGCGGTAAGAATTAAGTGGTAAGTAGTAAGAATTAAGTCGTAAGTGATAAGAATTAAGTAACTTAATTCTGAAAGCGAAGCGGCTTAATGCTTAATTCTGAATTCTTAATACTTAATTCTGATTTAAAGTGATTATGTTCACTAAGAATGATCTAGTGGATGCCATATTTGAAAAGCTCAATATGAACAAATCCGATGAAAAGCCGGTTAATAGGATTTTTCTGAGCGATTGGGAGATGAGAAAGATGCTTCAACCCGGCGCCAGTGAAATCAGAATTCCTGCCAACGCCATTATAAGTCCGCTCGCTCTGGATTGGATTGAATTTAAAAAAATAAAAATAATCCGCATATAAAAAAAGAGGCGAGAGACAAGAGGATAGACTAACCTCTATCCTCTATAGTAATGGGAGGAAATTATGTTTAAAACGGCAAAAAGAGTCTTTCTTTTCGTACTCGTCAACTTCCTTATAATCATCACTCTTTCAATAACAATGCAGGCGCTCGGAGTCAGGCCGTATCTTTCAGCGAGGGGCATTGATTATCAGTCCCTGATGATGTTCTGCCTTGTGTGGGGAATGGGCGGAGCTTTTATTTCTTTGGCTCTTTCAAGAATAATGGCAAAGATGATAATGGGCGTGAAAATAATAGACCCGAACACGACCGACGCCGGATTCCAGTGGCTTGTGCAGACGGTTTACCGCCTTTCAAAACAGGCGGGTATCGGCAAAATGCCGGAAGTCGGTTATTATCCGAGCCCTGAAGTGAATGCTTTTGCGACCGGCCCGACCAGAAACCGCGCTCTTGTGGCTGTCTCAGCCGGACTGCTTGAATCCCTGGACAAAAACCAGATAGAAGGCGTTATCGGCCATGAAATCAGCCACGTGGCAAACGGCGACATGGTCACGATGACGCTTATACAGGGCATAATAAACGCTTTTGTGATGTTCCTTGCGCGCGTCATAGCGTTCTTCCTCGTGCGCGGTTCCAAAGACGAGGATTCTAGCCCCTTTATGAGTTATCTTGTGGTGATTGCTCTTGAAATCGTTTTAAGCATTCTCGGAATGATTGTGGTCGCCGCGTTTTCCAGAATGAGAGAGTACAAGGCGGACGCGGGAGGGGCGGGTCTTGCCGGAAGGGATAAAATGATTGACGCTCTGGAAGCCCTCAGGAAAACCGTCAAATACGCGGACCTGACCGGAAAGGAGTCGGTGGCGACCCTGAAAATATCGGGAAAGCCCAAAAGATTTTTTGCTCTTTTCGCCACGCATCCGCCTCTTGAAGAAAGGATAGCGAGGCTGAAAAGCGGAATATAGCGTTGGGACGCAGAACTGCGGCTCCGTGTCCCGCTCCCTGCCTGCCCGCAGGGCGTCCTGCCAGACTGCCTGCGACTCAAGTTCTTGACTCATCGGACACGCAGGTGCCTCAGGCTGAGGCCGTAAAATTTAAAATGGTTAAAGTGATAAAAGAATACAAGGCAGCGTATCCCGAAGCCATAAAAATATCCAGGGGGGAGAAATTAAAAACCTTGAAAAAGAAAAGCGAGTGGCCGGGCTGGTTATGGTGCGTCAATTCCGCTAAAAAAGGCGGGTGGGTCCCTGCAAACATTCTGCAAATTGAAGGCAGAACGGCTACCGCGCTCAAAGATTACGACGCTTCCGAGCTGAGCGTGCGCGAAGGCGAGGAACTGATGGCTCTTGAACAGGAAAGCGGGTGGTGCTGGTGCGCCAATGAAAAAGGGAAAAGGGGCTGGATACCTTTAAATAACATTCAGTAAACAGGGGACAAACCACGCACGATCACATAGCGGATTTGAAAATTGAAGCCGATGCCGGCGACGTCCTGGCTCAGTCTATTCCATAGCCGCGGAAATTATGTAATCCAGATTCGGGAAGTTCTGCTTTAAATAAGCGTTTCCCTTCGTCTGAATCAATCCCTGGTCCGGGCCGCTGCCGTTCGGCGCGCCTTCCCCGTAAGCGGAGTGGAGTTTTTCAATTACATCCATTCCTTCAATCACTTCGCCCAAAGGCGCAAAACCCATCGCGTCCAGCCTGGAATTATCCCTGTAATTTATGAATAACTGCGTGGTCCTGGTGTTCGGGCCTGCCATGGCATAGCAGATACTGCCTTTCTGATTTGATTGTTTTACGGGGTCGTCCTGGATGCCTGTAGCCCGCCATTTTGCGCTTATTTCAGGATTTCCGTGTATTCCGAATTGCGCCACAAAGCCGGACAGAACCCTGAAAAAAGCCATGTCCGTAAAATAACCGGCTTTGACCAGATTGTAGAATCTGTCCGCTCCGAGCGGCGCCCACGAGCGCGTGATTTCAAGGAGAAAATCTCCTTTGCTGGTTTTGAACCTTACCCGGAATTTTTCAGGCGCTTTTTCATTCGCAAGAGAGGGGTTCGTCAGTTTTTCCATATCGGGTTTTATCGCCTCCGTTTTGATTGATTCGGTCTGCCCTGCCGTTGCATCCGTAGTTTCAGTTTTTTCGGGTTTGCATGAAACCAGATAAAACGCGCAGAACAGCGACAGGACTGTGATTGTTTTTGTCATATTTCCCTTTCCTCCCCGCGCGTCCCGACGTAACGTCGGGACGAGGTCTCGCCCCGAAGGGGCGGACCGGATTCGTCTTTTTAAGGAAGATACATTATCTTTAATATTATAAAATAAAATTTATTAAAGAAAGGAGGGGCAGATGAGCGTTAAAATAATTTCAAAATACATAGGCGACAGCCGGATTGAAATTGAACACGGGCCGAGCCGCTCCACAATAGTCACGGACCTGCCTGTGGACAACGGAGGAAAAGGCAGGATGTTCTCTCCCACGGATTTGATACCGGCTTCGCTTTCCTCCTGCGTTCTCACTATCATGTCAAAAATGGCCGAGAAAAACGGGCTGGACATCAAAGGCTGTTCAATAGAAATTGAAAAACACATGCAGGAAAATCCAAGGAGGATTTCCAGGCTCGCGGGAGCGGTGACTTTTCCGTCTCACCTGTCGGAACTGCACAGGAAGAAGCTTCTTGCCTGCGTAAAAACCTGTCCGGTGCACAAAAGCCTTCACCCGGACATTGAGATAGAAATAAAAGAAATTTAGAATTTTTTTGTTTTTTTGTCGTGATTTGCTAAAATAAATTACAAGATTTTGCCGGAAGATTCAAGTTGTCTTTGTTTTGCGGGGAAGACCACTTGAATTTTTCACAAGCTGCGTTTTTAATTTTCCTTCCGGCGAAAAATACAAAGAGGTGTGTTATATGGGAAACTTGACTGACGAAAAACTCAGAACATCAGACGGTTTAAAAGGAGCCGTTTCTGAATTTGTAAGACGCAATTACAGGCATTTCAACTCGCTGGCTCTGAAAAATGCGTCTGAGGCGTTCAAAAATCACATTGAAAAAGGCGGGAAGATGTTTCTCGCCATGGCCGGAGCAATGAGCACGGGCGAGCTCGGAATTTCGCTCGCCGAAATGATAAGGAAAGGCAAAATACACGCGATTTCCTGCACGGGAGCCAATCTTGAAGAAGATGTGTTCAACCTCGTGGCGCACGACGAATACGTCATGCTGCCGCATTACAGGGACCTTTCCCCCCAGGACGAAAAAAAACTGCTTGACGGCAAACTCAACAGGGTGACCGACACCTGCATACCAGAAAGCGTGATGTACAAGGTCCAGGATGTGATTGTCAAGAGATGGAAAGACGCCCAGAATCAGGGTCTGCGGAAATTCCCTCACGAGTTTTTCATAGAAGCCCTTCTTGCCGGCGATTTCAAAAAATATTACCAGATAAATCCCTCGGACAGCTGGCTGCTTGCGGCCGCCGAGAAAAACCTGCCCATTTTCGTTCCGGGCTGGGAGGATTCAACTCTCGGGAACATGTTCGCCGCACAATGCTTCAAAAAGGAGTTTGAGCCGTCCGTCATCAAGAACGGAATTGAATACATGGTGAGTCTGGCCGAATGGTATGAAAAAGAATCCGTTGAAATTCCCCAGGGAATAGGATTTTTCCAGATAGGCGGCGGCATAGCGGGCGATTTCCCCATCTGCGTGGTGCCTATGCTCACCTGCGACCTCAGGAAAAGAGTCAAGAAGTGGAGCTATTTCTGCCAGATATCGGACAGCATAACGAGCTTCGGCTCGTATTCCGGCGCGCTTCCGAACGAGAAAATAACATGGGGCAAACTCGGAGTGGACTCCCCGAAGTTCGTCGTGGAAAGCGACGCTTCCATCGTGGCTCCGCTGATTTTTTCCTACGTGCTGGAAAATTAGTGAAAATTTTTTTAATCGCCGCGGCAGTCTGCATTTCCGCGACCGTTCTCTCTGCGGGAAAAGAAATCAACTGGCCGACAACTTGTTTTTCCGCAGCACATTTCTGCCTCCTTTATTCAAGAGATTTCAAGATTTCCAGGGCTTTTTCCCTGTGTTCCGGAACAACCGCTATTTTTATGCAGATGGCCGGGCCGAACCCCGCTACCTGGCCGCTTGCGTTCCTGTCAAGAAGAATGCAATCTATGCCGTTGGACTTGAGTATTTCATAAATCATGTCCGCTTCAGCCGGGTTCTGCGTTTCGCGGATTATCGCCGGATTGTTTTCGTTCATACTTAAAGGATATTTAATTTTTTTAAAAATGACAATATGATTTTAAATAGCGACTTCATAGGTATATTCTACTGAAAAGGCGAAATGGATAACAAATTTCAGCCAGATAACACTTTCATAGTAAAAAGCGCCACACATATAAAAGTTTTAACTTAAAAAACCTTTTAATTTAAGCGATAATTTATATTTTTTAAAAAACTTTTACTTATATAAAAAGTTTATCAAATAAATAATATAGTTAGAATGGCTATCCAAACTATTTTGTTGATTGTGGATAACTCTATTCTTGATTTTCTATTTTTTTTCTATTATACTTTAAGTATAGAATGAAATCAAACTTATGATTACCAAAAAACAAAAAGGGGTTTTGGACTTCGTCAAAAGTTATTCAAAAACAAAGGGTTATGCTCCCTCTCTTGAAGAAATTCAAAAGAAATTTAAGCTCGCTTCTGTTTCCACGGCTCATTTTCATGTTTCTAAACTGAAAAAGGCGGGATATTTAGAAAAGTCCGAAAACAAAGCGCGCGCTATTAGTATTTCCAAAAAAGAGCCGCTAGTAAAAATTCCTCTTTTAGGTGTTATTGCTGCTGGTCAGTCAATAGAAGCTATTGAGAATAAAGAGTCAATTGTTGTCCCAAAAAGCAAACTACCAAGAGCGAGTGAAATATACGCCTTGCGAGTGCAGGGAGATAGTATGATTGATGAAAATATCAATGATGGAGATACTATTTTAATTAAAAAACAAAGTGTAGCCGAGAACGGAGAAAAAGTGGTCGCACTTCTTAACGGCAACGAGGCAACGCTCAAAACTTTTTATAAAGAAAAGGGCCAAATAAGATTACAGCCGGCAAATAAGAACTATCAGCCAATTATAGTAAAGAGAGGTCAAGATTTTTCTCTACAAGGAATTTTGTTTGATGTAATAAAAACTAGTGAAACAATCCAACCGACACAAACTTTTGTTTTGCCCCCTAAAAAAGATTTTCAAGAAAGAGGCAATGTTTCTGATTATCTTAATAAGGTTTATAACGGCGATATAATGCATGTTTTGAAAGATTTGCCGGACAATAGCGTTAATATGATTTTTGGAGATCCTGATTATAATGTCGGCATTAAATACGGAAGCAATAATTATACGAAAAATTTTGATGACTATATAAACTGGTATATAGAACTTACCAAAGAATCAATGCGCGTTCTCAAAAATGACGGCAATCTTTTTATGATGAATTATCCGCAACAGAACGCTCACCTCCGTGTCAAGTATTTAGATTTACAATTCCCGCATATTAACGAATATGTTTGGGTTTATAACACAAATGTAGGGCATACGCCAAAAAGGTTTACAACGGCACACCGAAGCATACTACATGTCAGAAAAAATGCTGATAATAAATTTTTCAAAGACGAGGTTGCGCTCCCATACAAAAATCCGACAGATAGAAGAATCCGTCAGAATTTGGCAAACGGATCAAAAGGGAGAATGCCTTATTCTTGGTTTGAGTTTAATCTCGTAAAAAATGTAAGCAAGGAAAAAACTTATCACGCTTGCCAAATTCCGCAAAAATTAACAGAAATGTTGATTAAAGCGGCGACTAAACCAAAAGATATAGTTTTGGTTCTTTTTGGCGGGAGTGGCGCGGAAATAGATGTATGTAAAAACTTAAATCGTCAATTTATTTCTGCGGAAATAGACAAAAAATACTGCGATATTATAAATGATCGTCTTATCAGTGGTCGCATTGACCAACAATACCGCCTTGGACCGCGAGGCAAAAAGAAAGTTAGGGAATTATCTTCCGCATACTAGCCGCATCAAAGTAGTTGCCATGGACAAGTATGAGAGCCGCGTAAAATTTGTCGCGCCCCGCACCCTTACTTGTTGGCCCTCCATTTCTATTTTGAAGCCTATATGGCATTTTTGAACCGACCTCCCTCCATGATAACTTGTAATTCAAATCCTCCTGTACCCACATCCACTTGAGCATTTCCAAAAATTGTCGAGGATCAATTCCTCTAAGTTTTGGCGGCTCTTTATCTATCACATTATGACTATGTACCCGCACAATCATTTTCCAAAAAGATGCATTGCCTTTTTTATGTGCCTCAAAATCTTTTAGTAAATTCGCATAGGTGAAATGAACTGAACTACCTTCACGCCCTTTTTCGAAAGGAACAACTTCGAAATCAAAAAGGTTCGCCCAAAGTGCCGAATTCTTGTTTGGTTTTTTGAGTGTACGCTGTTTTAATTTATATCCAGGATAGCGTATTCCAATACGCGGTTTTGCAAGTGTCCCTTCCACAATAAACAAATGTGAACCAACTGCCTTCGTATGATACGGGAGTAATGCGTCCGCTATATGCTTAAAAATATTTGAGCCGCCAGGTATATGTATCTCGCTTATTTTTGCCATATTATTTGATGAAAAAAGAAATATCTTTTTTGTAGATGATCGCAAACTTTTTTACTTCAGCAACATCAAGTCGTCTCTCGCCAGATTCAATTTTAGAAACATAAGATTGCGGTTTGCCAAGTTTATCAGCTACTGCTTGTTGGGAGAGCCCAACATCAATCCTCGCCTGTTTTAGGCGATTTATTATTTCCTTGTAATCTTTTGTATAAATTGACTTGCTCATACTATTTGTAGTATATATCCTATTGTGGTATAATCCCAAAATGGGATTATGTATTTTAGGGAGTTCCTTTCTCTTATTTCCGCGCTGGGAGGGAGGGGCAAGGAAAAGAATTGTAAGCCCGCCGCAAAAATTTTCGCCAGCCCAAGCGAAGCTCCGCCGTCCTGCTCGTTCAGAGCAGAGTCCCGCAAAAAAGTTTTCCTTTCCTTTTAGAAGAAAAAGAAACCGCGCGCCAAATCAAAAAATGCGAAGAAAATTTTTTTGCGGGGTGGCGAGCGTCAGCGAGCGGCGGCGGGGCGGAGCATCAAAGTTCGCAGTCCGGATTTTCGTCAAAAAAAGTTCGGATTTTAACCAAAAGGCACCGCGTTTTATTTTGCTTAACGCAAAATAAAGTTGGCGGGGACGATGGGGGCAATTTCATACCAACAACATATGAAGGCTCTTATGATCTTCCCCCGAAAAAGTGGACACTTTAAAGAGTTGCCTGCCTGCCGGCAGGCAGGGTGTTATAATAACCACTGACCCTAAAACAGGGGAGGTGTCTATATGGAAGGGGAAGGCGTCAAAAGGAAGCGTTTTGACAAGGCGTTTAAGGTTCAAGCGGTCAAAATGGTTACTGAAGAAGGCCAAAAAGCCTCAGAAGTAGCCCGTTCTTTGGGAATTCACGCCAATGTGCTCTATAACTGGAAAAAGAAGTATGCCCAAGATGG
>JACQWV010000079.1 GCA_016209085.1 Elusimicrobiota bacterium | reverse complement strand
AGTCCATGTGTTAGTTCCAATCTGAACAGGCGAGGTTTTATTAATTGTAGTGCCGTCGCCTAACTGGCCATAAGTATTATTTCCCCATGTCCACAATGTGCCGTCTGATTTTATGGCTATGGTGTGGGCATATGCTCCTGAGACCCGAGTCCATGTGTTAGTTCCAATCTGAACAGGCGAGGTTTTATTAATTGTAGTGCCGTCGCCTAACTGGCCATAAATATTATTTCCCCATGTCCACAATGTTCCGTCTGATTTTATGGCTATGGTGTAGCCCCATCCTCCTGAAGCCTGAGTCCATGTGTTAGTTCCAATCTGAACAGGCGAGGTTTTATTAATTGTAGTGCCATCGCCTAACCCGCCATAAGCATTGTCTCCCCAGGCCCACAATGTTCCGTCTGATTTTATGGCTATTGTGTGGGAATCTCCTCCTGAGACCCGAGTCCATGTGTTAGTTCCAATCTGAACAGGCGAGGTTTTATTAATTGTAGTGCCGTCGCCTAACTGGCCATAAGCATTATTTCCCCATGTCCACAATGTTCCGTCTGATTTTATGGATACAGTATGAAGAGCTCCTGATATGCTTTGAGCTTTAAGGGTTAAAGGAACGGTTGCGGAAAATAAACAAAATACAACTAAAAAAAATAAAATTACTGCTTTAAAAATTTGGGATTTAATGCCAGTGTTTATGAAACCAGGTTTGGCTCCGGACTGCCGGCGGTTTTGAACCCGTTTTCCGGCTCCGGCGCAAACGGCTGAAAAAAAGAAAGTGAACAAAAAGAAATATCCATGCATAATTTAAACCGCATAAAAACCGCTTTAAAAATTCAATTTAAAACTTATCTTTTGGATATTACCCAATTCATTATGAGGCATAAATGCATAGTCCAGAACATAATCTTTAAGCGCTGATATGCCGAATCCCCCGCTTAATCCAGATATTTGCAGTTTATTACCAGCTGCATATCCTGTTCTTAATGCAATAGCTGATAAGACCAGATATTCCATTCCAAAACTTAAGGTGGTTTCATTCTCATAAATGCTGTTTTTTAAATCCACAGCCAAGAGCAAACTTACGTTTAGTTTATAACTTGCTCCGAATGTCAAAGTCAGCGGCAAAGGACTTTTTTTATCCAAATATCTTAAACCCGAACCGAGATTTTTAATCGTTACGCCTAAATCTATTCTATGCTTTGTTTTATAAATCCCCCCCAAATCGAATACAAGCGCATCTGCTTTTTCCTGTTCAATTCTGCTTGTGATGTATTTGGAGTTGAGTCCTATATAAATATTACCGAAGCTTCGGCCATAGGCTATATTTACTGCTAAATCTTTATTTGAATAATTTCCGAAGTTTTCTCTGTCTATCCCTCTTTTTTCTATTTCTCCGGAATTTAAATACTGTATTCCAAAACCGCACCCTGTGTCTAATTTCTGTATTGGGAGGCCTATGCCGATAAAGCCGTATCGCATATCCGCATATAAATTAGCGAACGTAGCACTTATTTCTTTATTTTTCATGCTTGAAAGCCCTGCCGGATTTAGAATGATTGAATTTATATTATTTGGAATTACCGCAGAAACATTTCCCATGCCAAATGATTTAGCGTCTGAGCCCAATTTTAAAAAAGCAGCGGTTGTTTCGCCGGCTGTCAGCCAGCCGGATGAAAACATTATGATTGAAATTATTATTATTGATAAACGCTTCATTTTATTATTCCGAGCTTTTTAACCGCTTTTAATGTTCCGGTGTTTTTGTATGCCTTCACCGCATAAATATAAATGCCGCTGCCCGCATTTGACACATCCCATGTCCACTCATAAGCGTATTGTGCGCCCTGACCATCGTCTATCAATTGTGGATTTCCTGTCAACGTTACGCTTTTTATCAATTGCCCGGTTATGTCGTAGATATTAATTTCTATTTTATCCGCTATTCCCGCTTCTATATGCAATGTTGGATTTATGCCTCTTTTGGCCGGGTTTGGAAAAGCGTATACTTCGCCAAGTTCAAAATTAGCCGGCACTTCCAATGGTTTTTCCTGGACCATGAGTATTTGATAGATTGAAAAATGCGTTATCTGGACAGTTACAGCCTTATTCGCTTTATCAATAATGGAATTCAAAATTTCCCAGTTTTTTGCATCAGAATTCCAGTACCCTATTCTAAGTCTGTTTTCTTCTTCAAATGGAATTCCTGGATTATCATAAGGCAGGGTTATTTGAACCGGTTTTGCAAATTTTAAGCCTTCAGGCCAAAATTCATAAGCGCTTCCAATTCTTTTTGCAAGGTTTATATCTGCCGACTTTTGTTTCTCCTGTTCTTTTTCTTTTGGCTCTTTTGATATTTTTAAAATTGCAATATCCGCGTCTAAACTCACCGCATTTTCAGGTATATTTATTTTTGCTTTTGACAAATGGATTATGTCGCCGCCTAAATTAGCCGGGATATTACCGGGTAATATCGTCCTTATATAACCCTCTGCAGTAAATATCTCTCCCTCTTTAAAACTGCCTTGTACGATTATTTTGACCTGCTCGGCTGCGGGCAAGACACTAATAATTTCCTGCCTGTCAAATTTGACCATTAAATCAGAAATGCCGTCTAAATCATAATCGCCAATGGTTCCAAATTTAATCTGCCCTGATTTGCCTGCTTCTTCCTGAATAAGACATATAGGGGTTGAAAGCAAAACTTCATTTGCTGATATAATTTTAATGCTTGCCGGAGCAATGTCTTGAGCGGTTTTGGCGCCGACAACTTCAAAATAAGTCGTTATGTATTGGCCCTGGCTTTTTAGATTCAAAGTATCAGGATTTATGTCAAGACTGACCTTAATTTCAGGAATTTTCGGCTTGAAAAGAAGAACAAAATACGAGGCAAAACTTGTATAACCGTTTATCGTGTTGGATATTAAATCTATCTCCTGATTAGTTACAAGCACACTTTCACAATATACTCCTGACGCTCCAAGAATACATCTGTATATAGCAAGTGTTGTGGTATCTACTGTAGTAGGTTCAAAACTGAAAGTAATCTTTGCATCTGGGATAAAAGGAATATCTGGGGGGAATATTTGATAAACATTACTGGCAGGCTCAAGATTTAAACTTTCTTTAGCATATTGCAATATCAGCCCTGCGTTTCCAGTTAAAGCTGAAGATACCGAAATAATTGGCGTATGTGAAATAATTGAAAACACCCCATCAGGACTGTTAGCTTGAAAAATGCCCGCGGATTTTGCTGAAGCAGAGACATAAGAAATATTCCCTGAGCCGTCTTCAATCCTCACTCCTCCATAATAAGAGGTATTCATGACCGCCGGTATCAGAATTGACTCGGTTTCGGCGCCATTTAATAATAAAGGATATGTTGACTGTTTTAGCGTAAGCGATTCAAAATCAAGATTTGTAAGTATAGGAACAGTTGAAAGCCTGACATCAGCTTTTCCATTTGGGTCAATGCATGTGGAACAATTAGAGTCGCCTGTTGGATTTGTCCATGTAACCTCAATGCGATTTTCTTTTATATTAGGCTTTACTTCTACATTTTGAGCTTTTCCAGGCGGAATTCTGTCTGGTATTTGCCACCTATTCGGTGTTGTAAAAGGATAAGTGTCTATATTAACAGAGTTAAAAACTTTTTTTATATCAACAATTCTATCGCTGCCTTCCTGATTTTGCAGGATGCCGAAATAGTTATCCGGGGCTATGTAATCACTGTAATAATTGCCCCCCTCTGGATAGGGCAGGTTCCATGAATTTGGCCGGGGTATAGGAGCTTCTATGCTCACATGGGAAGTATTATTTATGAAACTATTATGATACACAGTATTTCCGGCAGGAGAATAAAGAGGATTAACCGGGTTATAAAGTCTAACGCCAACAGCGTTGTTAGACAAAGTATTGCCAAATACAATATTCCCGCTTTCCAGCATAATACCATAACTATTGCCGCTCACGGTATTTGTTGAGATGGTGTTGTTCGGGCCAGAGGCTCGTATCCCATAAAATACGGTATTTGTTATTGTATTGGAACTTATCAAATTTCCGGCGCTCTCAACCGAAATAGCCGAATTATAATTTTCAAACATGGTGTTCCCGATTATTTTTTGGGAAGAAGAGAGACTATATATTCCGGTATTTGAATAGAAATAATTTTGTGATACTGTATCGTTTCCCCCGCCAGAAGCGATGAGCCCGTCTCCAGTCAGGTTGAAGATGTTCCCGCTGACTATATTATCGGGACTATTTTGAGAATAGTACCCTCTTGGGAAAACACCGCATGCTGAATAATATCTGTAGCCATTCAGAGTGTTGCTGGTAACTATTACCGCGGGTCCAGCAAGAGTATCATAATCGCGTACAATTAAAAAAGTCTGCGTGTTAAACATTCTGGGATACGGACAGCCAATAGTATCAACTATATATCTGTTTTCTCTTATCTTGTAATCCCAACCATAATAAACCAAAAAACCTATATATGCGCTATCTATAGTATTCTTTTCAAACACATTGTAGCGGCCATACCGCCCGCCACTATAACTGCTATAAAAGCCTATGGTTGTCGCTGTTGATGCCGGCGGGCCAAGATAATTGTTTGAAAAAACATTATTCCTGCCGCTCCATGCCAAAACATGATAATGGGTGTGCCCTTTAAAAACATTATTACGCACTGTTATTCCTTCTCCTTCAAACACGGCCAATCCAATCTCCCTGGCAGTTATCGTGCTGTTCTCCACAACAGAATAATCAGAAGAATATACTACTATTCCAGATTCAAAGCCCTTGATGTTGAGATTGCGCATTGTGACATACCCTACCCAGGATTGTATCCCGCTCCAGCCGGCCCCGGGGTCTATTAATAAATATCCATTACCGTCAAGGATAACAGAAGGTTTTTTTATCACTATAGAATCCGTGATATCCCCGGGAAAGTAATAGATATTTCCTGAAACTGTCAATGCGCCTGGTGGGGTTACACTGCCGTCAGGATTGATAATTATCGTATTTTTCTTCGGCTTTATTCTGAGAACATGACGTTTGTTTACAGGGTATATAAATGATGTTTTGCCGGAATTATCGGTTATAACGGTACTTATTGAAATATCATCTTTAGTTACAAGATATTCGGTGTTGGGTTTAAGACCTGAAACGACCAAATCGGCAGTAACTACTCCTTCCGGACTTTCTATCTCGGCCATGAGAGGGTCGCCTATTGCAGTAACCATAGCATTGAGTAATTTATCGCTTGTAAGGGTAATTTCGGAACCATTTATATCCAACACAGTAAAATTAAAACCCGTAGCATTGACTAATAACGTACCTGTGGAAGGTATAATCACCTCATCTGGCGGTTGTGCTTCTATATTCCCATTTACGATTTTTGGGGGTCGCGGCACTTTAAGAATTTCATATCCAGGAGGAGCGGCCCAAAGAAAAACTTTAACTGAAACGAAAATAAAAGCAAGAAAAGCTAAAACAATTCTTTTACGCTTTAGAATATGCCGAATCCACATAGCCATCAGATAATAATCTCCTTTTTTTTATAGTATACACGCTCGGTCTTGACTTGTCAAGACCCTCTATCTTACGTGGTTTTAATTATGGACAATATAAGTATTCGGCGTTGTAATGCTATAAGTCTAATTGCGTTGATGAGGAAAGAGTCTGTATAATAATTTCTGATGAAAATAATAGGATTGTTTTGTTTATTGTTTTTATTTTCTACAAATGCCGGCGTTTTTGCGCGCCGCTATGACAGGGAACTGGGCGACATCCTTTACAAGGAGTTCCGGACGGAACTGGAAAAAACCGAAACCGGAAAAAACTTTTTCACGCGGTTTGATTCCGCCGCCGGCTGCGCCCTGCCCCGGATACTGATTCAACATGAGGACAAACAAAGGCTGGCTTTGTTTGAAACGCCTGATGCGCCGGTTCCCGCCTTAGGCGGAACCCCGCCAGCGGCGGTGGCAGGCAGGCCCGCCACTGCTGCTTCGGCGGGCAGGGAAACCGGAAAAATTTATTTTAACGCAAAATACCTGGAAGAGTTTTTTGAATCCCGGCGTCAAAAACAATCCCTGCGGAAAAGCGATGTCATGGAAACCCTTTACGCAAAGCCTGATTTGAGAAAACAATTCGTTTCCTCGGCCGCTGCGATTTATCTCCACGAAATGACTCACTGCCTTCAGACCTGTCTTTATCCGAATTACAAATATGACGTGCCGCAGGAAAACGCGATAGAATTTGAATACGAAGCGTATTTCGTTGAGGATATGTATTTCCATGAAAAGATGAAACAGAACCCGCGACTTCTGAAAGATTTCATACGTGGAGCTTATGAAGACCTGTATCTTGAGCACAGCATCGGAAGCTACCTGGCGCTTTCGCTTGACCTTGACATGTATAAAGAAAAAATATGGACCAGATACAGCCGCGAGGAGAATTATCTGACCATCGAAAAAGCCGAGGCCGTGCAAAAAAGCAAAATCAAAGATTCAAAAATAAGCGCGTACGCCGCGGGCAAATTCGGAAATTATCTGAGACAGATGGTCGGCCTTGACCGACTCAGCTGGGAAAAAACGAGGTACCATAAATTCCTGGAGGATTTTTACAAAAAATTCTGGCCGGGGTTCAGCGCGGAGGCCCTGATGTTCGTCGGGAGCACGGCGGTTGAGGCGAAGAATTATCCTCTGGCTCTGGACTGTTTCTCGGCGGCAGACGTAAACTCGGCGAAACTGAACATTAACCCGGACAAGTTTGAGGAGCTCAAGCGAAAAGCCGCCATGACCATACTTGAAACAGCGTCTTTCATAAAAGACCACGGCGCGAAAATGGAAACTTTAATATTGTTTGAACATTTCAAGGCTCTTGATAATGCCTGCAAAAAAACGAACAGGCCTTTTCCGGCAGGGCTTGAGAAACCGAAGAATTCAAATTACCGCAAAGCTCTCAAAATTTTCCTAAAAAAATCCGCGGAGGAAAAAGATTCTGAAAAAATTGAGTATTATAAAGAGAACATGGATTACCTCATGGGTGTTCTCGCCGCCGGCAAAATTTGACCCCGTTAGAAATAAGCCGCCCCGAGGCGGCTGTCGCCGTGCCCAAAGGGCAGGGCGGATTTCTAACGGGGTTGATTGATAACGTCAGCTTTTATTGTTAAAATGAAATTGAGGCGAAACATATGTGGAGGCTATGGAGGAAAAAATGATAGATCTGGTAAAGAACTCGTCTACGGTTTCAAGAAGGACAAAAGCTTCCGTCATAAGAGAGCTTTTGAAACTTACGGCAAAGCCCGAGATTATTTCGTTTGCGGGCGGGCTGCCCGACCCCAAAATTTTTCCTTACGAGTTTGCGGCTGAAACCGCAAAGCAGGTAATACTTAAAAAAGGCGAGACCGCCCTTCAATACGGCCCCACCGAAGGCCTGGCTGATTTAAAGCAGGAATTCCTGAAATTTCTTGACAAATACGAGGGAATCAATGCCGGGCCGGAAAACCTGCTCATAACGAGCGCTTCCCAGCAGGCGCTGGACATGGTCGGCAGACTTTTCATAGACGCGGGCGACCCCATTATCGTGGAACTCCCGAGCTACATAGGCGGGCTCCAGGTGTTTAAATCCTGCGGCGCGGATTTCATAGGCGTAAAAATGGACGACGAGGGCGTGATAATAAAGGAGCTTGAACAAAAACTTGAACTGCTCAAAAACCAGGAGGAGCATTATAAATTCGTTTATCTCGTGCCTGATTTCCAGAACCCGAGCGGGGTCACTCTTTCGGAAAAAAGAAGGCACAAAATAGTTGAACTGTCCGAAAAATACAACGTTCTCATCGTTGAAGACTCGCCGTACAGGCAGATACGCTTCCAGGGGAAATCTCCGAAGATGATTTATAAAATCGACCAGGATACTTTAAAAACGAGCAACATAGTTTCTATTTTCACTTTCTCAAAAACTTTCGCGCCGGGCCTGAGAATAGGAATAATACTCGCTCATGAAAATATAATAAGAAAACTGGCCATGCTCAAGCAGGCTCTAGATTTGTGCACTTCAAGCCTGAATCAGTTCATAGCCGCCGAATTCCTGAAAACCGGGGAGTTTGAAAGACACACGGACAGGATAAACAAAGTTTACAAATCAAAAAAAGACGCCATGCTCACGTCTCTCCAGGAAAACATGCCCGAAGGAGTAACGTGGACAAAGCCTGAAGGCGGGCTTTTTCTCTGGGTAAGACTTCCCGAACACGTAAGCGCGGACGACATGTTCCCTGAGGCGGTGCAGGAAAACGTGGCTTATGTCATCGGTTCCGCCTTCCACTGCGACGGGAGCGGCAAAAACACAATGAGGTTGAATTTCTCCTATGCCACGGTTGAGCAGATAGGGGAAGGCGTAAAGCGGCTTGCAACCGCTGTCAAAAAGCGGATGTTTCAGAAAGTCTGACACCTGATACTGAGTATTATGGATTTTTCCGAAAAACTGAAATCCGCCGGCGTTATCGGCGCAGGGGGAGCGGGCTTCCCCGCATATGTGAAGGCTCAAAGCAAAGCCGAAATCATAATCATGAACGCGGCTGAATGCGAGCCCCTGCTTAAAAAGGACCAGAAAATTCTTGAGCATTTTGCGGAAACCAGCCTTGACGGTCTTGAACTGATGATGAAATCCACGAGCGCGGCTCAGGGCGCCATAGGCATTAAAAAAAAACACGCCAAAATCATAAAACGCCTTGAAGACTCCGTAAAAACCAGAAAAAACCTGAAAATCCATCTTCTGGGAGATTATTATCCGGCAGGCGACGAATTCTGTCTTGTTTATGAAATCACGGGCAGGCTTGTCCCCATGGGAGGCATTCCTATTGAAGTCGGGGTGGTGGTCAACAACGTGGAAACGCTCTATAACGCGGCAAAAGCGGAGCGAACGCCTGTTGTTGAAAAATTTTTTACTGTTGCAGGCGCGGTCAAAAAGCCGGCCACATTCAGGCTTCCTGTCGGAATGACTTACTTAGAGGCCGTCAATCTTGCAGGCGGGGTCAGATGCGCCGATGCCGTGGGAATAGACGGCGGCCCCATGATGGGAAATCTTCTCGGCAGTTTTGAAGCGCCCGTAACGAAAATTTCAAGCGGAGTCATAGTTCTTCCGAGAAACCACCCTCTTGCGATTAAAAAAACCGCGGGTGAATCCGTGTTTTCAAGAACGGGCAAATCAGCCTGCGACCAGTGCTCCTACTGCACGGAACTCTGCCCCAGATACCTCCTCGGCCATAAAATCCAGCCCCACAAAGTCATGAGAAGCCTTCTTTTTTCAGGCGCGGACAGAAAACCGTTAAACGAACACGGTCTTATCTGCTGTGAATGCTCCCTGTGCAGTTTATATTCATGCCCTGAAAATCTGGACCCTAAAAACGTATGCGCATCGGCTAAAAAATACCTGAGGGAACGAAACATAGGCGTTAAAAATTCCGCCATTGATTTCAAATCCGAATTTAAAATCCATCCGCTCAGGGAAGACAGAAAAACCCCTGTTTCAAAATTGATTGAAAGGCTGGGATTAAAGGATTTCAATGTTGAGGCTGAATTTGAAGACGCGGATTACAGGCCGGAAAAAGTGCGGATACTCCTTTCACAGCATACAGGAGTTCCGTGTTCTCCCTGCGTCTCTACGGGGCAGAAAGTAAAAAAAGGCGACATGGTCGGCGAAGTTCCATTCGGGAAACTGGGCTGTCCTGTTCACGCAAGCATTGACGGAATAGTTTCAAAAATAAACGAAAAGTATGTGGAAATAAATAGTAAAGAGTAAGTGGTAAAGAGTAAAGTGTAAAGTGAATTATAAGGACGGGACAGTCCCTGTTCCAATTGCGATAGCAATTGGAACAGGGACGGATTTATCCGACCCGAATAAAAGCGGGTTTGATAAATCAAACCCCTACAAAAACCATGATATCCAAATCTAAAGATCCGTTGGTTACACTACACTAGAGGACTTTATGAACAATGCAATAGGCGGGGTTGAGCTTTCAAGCGTGGCAAAGGGTCTGGAAACGGCTGACGCAATGCTTAAAACTTCAAAAGTTGAGCTTGTGCTCTCCCGTTCAATATGTCCCGGCAAATATTTCGTCCTGGTAGCGGGCGATGTCGCGGACGTAACCTCAAGCGTTGAAGCAGGAGCGGGAACTGCGGCTCATGCCCTAGTTGACAGTTTTGTCATTCCCAGCGTGCATCCTGAAGTTTTTCCGGCTTTAAGCGGAACCGTGGTCGTAAACGAACTGGAGGCATTGGGCATTATAGAATCTTTCTCGGTCTCCGCTCTGATTGAAGCTGCTGACGCGGCAGTCAAGGCAGCTTCGGTCAGACTGATTGAAATAAGGATTGCAATGGCCCTGGGCGGAAGGGCTTTTGCAAGCTTTACAGGCAGCGTGGCTGCTGTTGAAACAGGAGTAAACGCCGGGGCATCGGTAATATCCAAAAAGGGGCTTCTGGTGGAGAAAGTGGTGATACCCCAGCCCAGACAGGAACTTTTAAAGGAAATGATATAATTAGTGAGTTATTGAGTGATTAAGTAAGTTATTAAGTGAGTAAGTAATTTTCATGCTTAATTACTCAATCTCTCAATCGCTTAATCACTTCTTTAATTACTTAATTTTTTAATTACTAATTTTTAGCGTTTAAACCTTATGATTAAAACAAGAAAAAGCCTGATTGCAGGAAACTGGAAAATGCATTTAAGCCGGAAAGAAGCCGGAGAACTTGCTCTGGCTGTCAGAAAAGGTCTTGACCCGGACATGAAACATGAGGTTCTCTTCGCTCCTTCATTCACAAATCTGGAGGCCGTAAGGCAGGCGATACACGGCTCCCCCATACTTCTTGCGGCCCAGGACGTTCACTGGGAGGACGCCGGAGCCTACACCGGAGCGGTTTCCCCCCTTCAGATTAAAGACGCAGGCTGCACCCACGCAATCATAGGACATTCCGAGCGCAGGAAAATTTTTCTTGAAACCGACGAAATCATCAATAAAAAACTTAAATCAGCGTTGAAAAATTCTCTTTTTCCGGTTTTGTGCATAGGCGAAACTCTTGAGGAAAGGGAACAGCAGAAAACCTACAGGGTTCTCCAGACCCAGATGCAAAAGGCCTTTTTGGAAATTGACGCTGGAAGCGCTTCAAAAATAGTCATAGCGTACGAGCCTGTCTGGGCCATAGGAACCGGAAAAACCGCAACCCCGGACCAGGCGCAGGACGCTCATGTTTTCATAAGAAAAGAACTTGAGAGACTGTACGGCGAAAATTTCGCTACGGGTTTCAGAATACTTTACGGCGGCTCGGTAAAAGCCGAAAACATAGATTCACTGATGGCCCAGCCCGACATAGACGGGGTTCTTGTGGGCGGCGAGAGCCTCAAAGCCGACAAATTTTTAAGAATAATACATTTTAGAGTTTGAAATTGGAAAAAGGCACCTGTTACCTTTTTTAAAAATGGAGAAAAATTCTGTAGAAGAAATCGTTGCGGACGTAAAGCTCCGGCTGGAACGGGCGCAATTCCCCATTCCTGCCGGCGTTTCAAACAGGCACGTTCATCTTACCGGAGAAAATTTTAAAACGCTTTTCGGACGGAACCCAGAACCTTCTGTTTTAAAACACATAGGCCAGCCGGGCCAGTTTGCGTGCAATGAAACCGTTGCGATTGAAACCCAGAAAGGAAGTTTTAAAAACGTCCGGATGATAGGGCCCTGCCGCAGTTATACGCAGGTTGAAATATCTTCAGGCGACGCCAAAATCCTCGGGATTGAGCCGCCCATAAGGGATTCCGGGAAGATTGAAAACTCGCCCGGCATAAAAATAACAGGCCGGAAAGGAAGCATCGTGATTCCGAAGGGAGTCATAATTTCAAAAAGGCACATACATTTTTCAGTATCAGACGCAAAAAAATTTAAAGTATTGGACGGAACGGAAGTCCGGGTCAGGTGCGGCGCAGGCGGGGAGCGGGAAACTGTTTTTGAAAAAACGCTCTGCCGGGTTTCAAAGGACTATGCCCTTGAATTCCACGTTGACATAGAAGAAGCCAATGCCGCCGGGCTGAAAAACGGGGACATGGTTTATATTGTTTAATCTTTTATCCTTTGTATCTTGTGTAATTAAGAGATATTTTTATAAATTTCATCCCAAAAGAAGCATAACCAGTGTGTGGCAACAGTGTAAAGAGAGTGTAAATCTTTTGCATCACTTGGAGACTTATCATAAAATTTATTGGACGGTTTCATCCGGCTGACCCCCGGCAGAAAAAAGCTAAAATAGCCAAGGGAGGCGGTATGGAAACCACAGTATAGCAACCCGCAGCACAGGCCGAAAGCGCCCAGTCGTTCATAGGCAAGGTTAGGCGCTACACCCAGCGGAATTTACTATTATTTAATAGAAACGGAAAAATAAGGACAAAAACTGAAAGCAAAAGGCAAGTTTGCGGTTATAAGATAGCAGCTTAAGGGCTTGTGGGTTCGTGACCGCAGGAGGTATTATGAACAAACTGATTTACTGGCTTTCCAAACCTTGGTTTTTCATAATAGTTTTTGTATTTCTTCTGACCCCTTCAGTAAAAATCACAAACGCAATAGAATCAGGAGCGGATTTTTTAAACACAACCATCGGAGCCAGACCTTCTGCAATGGGCAATGCGTCTGTTGCGCTTAGCAACGACATAAACGCGGTCCAGACAAACCCGGCAGGACTTGCATACCTAAACACCAGACAATTCGGAGCAATGCGCAGCCGCCAGTATTTTGACGCGACCCAGGATTTTATAGGATTTGCCTTTCCAACAAAAAACATAGGAACTTTGGCATTGTCAATAACAAGGTTAGCCCATGAAAAAATTGAAGGAAGAACATCCTTAAGGCAGACTACACAAGGTTTCACTGCCTCTGACCAGACAATAAACCTA